>JBHJNC010000176.1:0-4337 GCA_048497675.1 Gimesia maris | reverse complement strand
GAGTACGCCGCGAAGCTCTTAATCGCTTTATGGCTGTTGGTATATACAAAGTCATTGATGCCTTTCCAAACACCCTTGACCGGGTCGAGACATTCGCCTTTCTTAACCGGCTGGTTAGGACCGGTTTCATCGATTTCAAAGGCCGCCTTGCCGTCGAGCCAGTTGTATGCGCCGCACAGGCCGAGACGTTCGGGAGTAATAATACAGACATGGTCCGGGGCGAACGACTGACAAAGCGAGCAGGAATAGAACACTTCAACGCTGTCATCGGTCATCGATTCGAGACGGCGGTTGCGCTCATCATAGACTTTGCGAGCCACCGCCACGCGTTTTTCAACTTCCGCCGGATCGGTTACGAGGGTGACTTTGATTTTATCGACAATGGCCGGATAATCCGACTGCAGTTTGGCATGGAGGATATCGCCATAGTGACGCAGACGGAGACCTTTCTTAAAGCCGCCTTTGGAAACACGCGTCCAGATGATGTCGCGCTGACCCATGTGCCAGAGGCCTTCGGCGCCGTTGAGCAGATGGTGAATCTGACGTTCCAGAATCGGCTCGAAGTCCGACTGCATCTTGCGGCCGGCCACTTCGACCCAGATTGCCAGGGGCACGGCGGTTCCTTCCGGAACCTGGTCGATATCAGGACCGATGATTTGAATATCGCCATCATTGATCTGGTCCATCTCGACGGTTGTAACAAATTCAAAGGCCGTGGTGCGGTTGCCGCCGAATTCGACGTGCACATCCTGTTTGCGGATACGCTCGCCTTCAAAGGCCGGGCCATACGGAACCGGCACAGGCACTTTGGTGATTTTGATTTTGCAGCCGCGAACTTCCAGGGCCTTTTCAACCATGGTTTCGTACGGCACATTGGCCACGACGTGTTCGTAGGTACAGACACCCGTCGGCAGAATTTCCGGAATATCCGAATCGGAAATCACCGGGAACCCGTAGTTAATGGCACCGGCGGCGGCGGCGTATTTATCCGGGGTTACTTCGCCGAACGCCAGAACAAAGGCAAAGATACGGTCTTTGTTGTACCTGAGGTTGGCCGCGAAATCGCCGGGCTTGATACCGCCGAAAGACATCGCCGCACGGTTGGCAAATCCCAACGCATAAATCAGCGAGGAGACGTCTTTACCAAATGGAATCAGACGTGTTTCCCAGCCGAGCTGAACGCCTTCTTCGGCGAGCTGTTCGGCAAACTGCTTGCCGTTGGTCGAGCCGCCCATAAACACATACAGATTTTTTTGCTGGAGTTCTTTGGCAATCTTAACCGCGATTTCATTGGTCGGGGCCGCTCCGGTAATGGCCGCAAAGCCGGGAGCCGAGCCATCCACAAACTCGATACCGCGCTCACGCATGATCACGTCGCTGGCGGCACCAAGGAAAATCCCATCGACAGGATTGGGGCCAATCAGATATTTGCAGACTTCAAGGATTTCGCAGGCGAATAGCGCCGCAACACCCGCATCGAGCGTATTGCCCAGATAGGGCAGCCAGACTTTTTCATCGGGTCTGGAGGGCAGCAGCTCTTTAGCTTTATTGAGCATCTGCCGCAGATCCGCCAGCGTCTGCATCTTTTCGCCGGTGAACGAATAAATCACAGGCAGATAATAGGCGGTATTCGGGAAGGCCACCGGACAATTTTCACCTTTGGCGGCAATAGCCTCACTGAGTTTGGCATCCGCTTTGGCAACCCATTCGATTGCGCCGTCAATAGCGCTGGTAGCAATATATTTAGACATTCAACTCTCTCCTGTCTTTCATATCCAGCAGTTTGCGTTCTGCTTTCTTGTTAATGCCCAGTTTTTCACGGGCCTCATTGATAATATCCATAATTTTAGTTACCGCTTCATAGGGGTCTTCGGCCACGTGGAACGAGCCGCCGAACATTTCTTTGGTCTCCTCATTGAGGAAACGAGTTACATTTTCGGAACCAGCTATATGGAACGGATGGCCAAGCACGACATTGACACCAGAGGCGACAAAGTAGCAGCCGATGGCGATGGCTTTCTCACTCATCCATTCGGGAGCAACACCGACGGCAGGCACCTGGGCAAAATCATCCCCCAGTCCGCCCTCTCTAACGATTTCAGTCGCTGCTTCCAGAATACGGGTGTTGTCCACACAGCTTCCCAAGTGCAGGACTGGGGCGATACCGACCGTTTCGCATACTTCTTTGAGTCCCGGGCCGGCCTGTTCGAGCGCCGCTTCGGGCGTCAGCATCCCTTCTTTGGCACAGGCAATCGCCGCACAGCCGGTTTCGATAACCAGCACATCGCGTTTGATCAGTTCCTTGGTCAGGATGTTCATATAGCGATCCATCTGCTTTTTGGGGTTGTTGCAGCCGACAATACCGACAACACCTTTGATACGGCCGGAAATAATCGCATCATTGAGCGGTCTAAATGAAGCTCTGAATTTGCCGCCCAGCATATATTTAATCGCTTCAACGCTGTAGCCGGCGACCAGCGGGCTGTTGGCTTTCGGAATCGCCACTTTCTTCGGATCACGCCGTTTATAGGCATCGATGGCACGTTTGAGCATCGCCTTGGCCGAGGCCATCGCGTCATCGGGGTCAAACCCTAAATGCGTTGAACCGACTGTCTTGGCCATATCCGCGGTTGACACGATTTCGGTATGATAGGCCTTGGCCACATCCGGCAAGGAGGGCATGACGCACTGCACGTCGGTAATCATCATTTCCACCGCACCGGTGACAATCGCCAATTCCTGCTGCAGGAAGTTACCGGCAATCGGGATACCATGACGCATTAGAATTTCATTGGCCGTACAACAGATACCCGCCAGGGTAACGCCTTCGGCGCCGGCCTTTTTCGCATAGTCCTGAATTTCAGGCATCTTGACGGCAATGGCCAGCATATCGGACAGTTCCGGCTCGTGACCATGCACCAGCACGTTGACCGTCTTTTCGCCGAGCACGCCGAAGTTGACTTTGCTCTTGAGCGGAGTAGGCGTTCCGAACAGGATATCCGAAACAATTGTTGCGACACGCGCCCCGCCCCAGCCATCTGCCAGCGAGGTGCGGAAAGCGTGCATCAGCACATTGCGGTAATCGTGGTCCACACCCATCGTTGTCCGGTGCATGGCCTCGACGCACATGCGGTCAATGCCTTCGGGCTTCATATTGAGCTGTTCCCACAGCGCCTGCCGTTTGGTCGGGGCAAGCTGGAGAGTTTTGAGCGGGTCTTCCTGTGAGGTGAATTCGCCGATAAACAGGTCGGCCAATTCAAGAGCGACCGCTTCTTTGGTTCGTCCGGCTTCTTCGACGCCATACATCCGGGCGGCTCGGCGAAGAGCGGCTTCGTCTTTAATCTGATAGCCGCCGCCATGTCCTTCGGCGACTTTCTTGAGCCGCAGAACCAGGTGTCTGCCGTGATCGGAGTGAGCCGCAGTGCCGCCAACGACTTCCCGCAGGAAGTTGCGGGCAACAATTGTGTCGGCATCAGCGCCGCAGACGCCTTTGGGCGACTTGGGTGTGATACGGCAGGGTCCCATGTGGCAGATTCGGCAGCATACGCCTGTGGTACCAAATTTACACTGATTGGACTGCGTGTCCATACGCGAAAAACACGTGTCGATACATTCGTTCTGGGCCTTTGTCAGGGCCTCTATCGACGCGCTATCCCACGCTCTTTCGTTTGCACTTGACGCTTCTTTGGCCATAAAATCAACCTCTCTTTAGTATATCTTTATCATGATAACGATAACTTACTGTTTAATAACGACCTGCTCGATAAATTCATCGATCTTCTGCAACACAGCATTACTTTTACTCAATTCGGCAAAAGGCTTATTCGCCTCGGCAAACCCGGCAATCTCCTCATCATCCGGCAATCCCAGAATGACCTCCGCACCAAGACGATCTTTTAAGCTCATCGCCGCATCCGGAAGCTTGCCATTGCGAATCCGGTTAACAATCACTGCCAGTTTGTCGTAGCGAATATCCATTTCTTTCGCCAGTTCATGCAGCCGAACAACCGTCTCCAAGCCGCGGGCCGATGGATCCGTCACCAACACCAGCAATTCAACCCGCTGAACAATCCGGCGGGACAGATTTTCAAGCCCAGCCTCATTGTCCATTACAATATAAGGGTACTGCCCGCTGATTTGCCCCAGTGCCTGTTTTAATACATTATTGGCATAACAGTAACATCCCGGTCCTTCAGGGCGTCCCATCGCAATCAAATCGAAATTATTCGCCTCAACCAGGCTTTCGGCCAATTTCATTTCCAACAGTTCCTGCTTGGAAAGCCCGGAAGACATCCCCTGTCCGGCCGCTTCACGAGCCTGTTCGCGCACCCGCCCGA
>JBHJNC010000175.1:0-5267 GCA_048497675.1 Gimesia maris | reverse complement strand
TTTTTACCGGTGAATTGTTTTTGGTCCTGTGACATATTCTTGGTAAATTTCAGACGTTTGATATCTATACAAAATCCTGAAAATGTGTAAATAAGGCCTTTTTTGGCATTAAAAACTCGGTTTTTCAGTCTCGGCACGATGTTTGCTTATCTTATTTATGGTGGACTCTATAGTCAAGATAATAGACCTTATATGGAGATAATATGGAAAATCAGATCAAGTCAACAGCGTATCAGCAGGCTGTGACCCTGGCCGAAGCCGGCCAACATCAGCAAGCGCTTCAAGTGATTCGGATGTATTTGCAAACCAATCCGAATGACCCCGAGGCACTGAATGATGCCGGAACGATTCTGTTTTGTATGAACCGCGGTTCTGAAGCCATTGAAATGCTTGAGAAAGCCAAAACCCTGGCAAAAGGAGACTTGTTGAGTCAGATTCTCTGGAATCTATGTGAAGCTTATCTGCAAGAAGACCGCCCGGCAGAAGCGGCCTTGCTGTTTGATTTAATGGCCGAAAACAAGATCTTAAATATTGAGATTCTAAACCGCGCTGCCAATGTTTTTCTCCAGCGTGAGGCGTTAGGCGGGGCGATGGAGTGCTTGCTGCGTTCGCTCAGCGAGCAAAGTCAGCAGGAAGTCCTTCGTCCGATTGTTGAGGTAATACGTTCCAAACGTCCGGCAGCGGCCTTGCTGGCGGAAAATCTGACACCGATGGTGCAGGATATCTATGAGTGGCTTAACCAGAGGTTCAGGACCGAGCTGATTTTAGCGGGCCAGCACCAGATGCCAGGACAAGCCGGGTTGACTATTGCCGTGGGCGTTGGACAGACGCTGCGTCAGTTCACCTCGCAAAAACAGACCTCGCCTACCGTGCTTATTTTGTCGGCGGAAGATGTCCATCATCCAGACCTTGAGCGGATACACTTCCAACATATTAATCAGGTCTTGGTCTGCGGTACTTCATCGCAGATCGAGACGTTGATTGGGCGGATACCCAATATCCATAAGATCACGCAGCTTGAGGTGATTGATGAGCCGCTGGATTTGCATAACTGGTCATTTGTAACTCGCGGCCAGGGCAAAAAATTGGCGGCGATAGGGCCCTTTAATGCATACCATAATCCGGCGTATCTTCTGCAATGTATGCAGAAGCTGAATTATCTGGATCGTGATTATCGGCTCTATCTGGCCGGCGGATTTGAAGATCGCGCCGCAGAGCAGTACTGCCGGTATATGATACATCGTCTGAATCTGGATGGTGTTGTGATTGTAGAAAACACGGTAGGGAATCTCTCCGGCTGGCTGAAGGATAAACATTATATCGTGCATGCCTCGGCGACCGCCGGCGGCATCCGGTCTGTATGGGCTGCGATGGCCTCGGGTCTTAAGCCCGTTATCGGGGCTTTCGCCGGATGTGATGAAGTGATGGACAGCCGATATATTTTCGGCATTGCCGAGGAATTCTGTGCTCAGGTTCAGGAAAATGATTACCAGCCGCATGCATACAGGCATTGGATAGAACAGCGAGTTTCAAAGCAGGGTTTCTTTAAATCCTTGTATGTGGCCTTGTCAAAGATAGAACGTCAGCTGACTCTTCAGTCCGCCCCCAAAACACAGACTGCTGCACCAATCGCCGCTCAACAGCAAACGCCGTTTACTCCTGTTCAGCCGTTTATTCCTCCGGCGACGACGTTCGCGCCGAGACCTGTGATAGATACAGCCCCCAAGGCGGCTCCGTCCGCAAATGCTCCGATGCCCTGGCAGCCGCCGGTTCAGCCTGTACCTCAGCCGCTGCGGCCGATGCCTCAGCCGCAGCCGCAAATGCCGTTGCCGTCGCAAAATACCGCGCCCGCCTCAGGCAAGTCGATCAGCCAGGTTGCAGAAGAAGCCCTGAAGGCATCGCGTCGGCTTCGTGAGATGATTACCAGTGCTGATCAGCAGGCCAATGCCAAACCGGAGGACGCTTTCTCAGTCCCTTTTGTCCGGTAGTCCCGACAGCTGAGTCGGATGACTCGGCGCTAAATTCGGAGCGGCAGCAAGAACAGAAAACGTATTCAGGCTCAATCCTGGTGGTGATTGAAGGCGATATTGCCGAGGCGGTATGTGCCGAACCTGTGATTCGGGCAATTGCCCTGCAGCTGCAAGGCAAGGGACAAATGACGGTCTGCCACGAACACGCGGACTTGTACTCCAGCCATCCGGCGGCGGTATCGGTTGCTTATGATGAGCTGGATTTGGCTGAGGTTAAGTATCAGACGGTTTTGCGGCTGAATAATGCGGAAGGCTGCTGCGGTTTTCGCGACAAGGTTTATGCGATGGCGCGGCAGGCGGGTATTAAGCTGACAGATGATGTGCCCCAGATAAGCTTAAGCGGGTTTGATACCCTTCGGACGCAGCGGTTCGGCATCGCAGGGGTTCTTGGGCCCCGTATTGTGATTGCCCCTGCATCGTGCGGAAATGCCTCGCAGCAGGGGGTATGGACACAGATACAGCATCAGATCAAAGACAAATTGCAGTGCGGTTTTGTTCTGATAGCCGATGGCAAAATGGACTGGACTGTGGACAAAAATCTCAGCGGAAAGCTGATGGCACGTGAAGCGGCGGCGGTCATCAGTCAGTGCGATGTGGTGGTTACTACAGAAAAAACCTATGCCGCTGTTGCCCTGGCCGTAAATGTGCCGGCGATTTTCCTGGATGCCTCGAAATCGATTCGGCGGGACCGGGAATATAAGGGCCTGATTCCCATAACAGATTTATCTGATCAGGCGGTGTTCAACGCGATATCGAATATCAAACTAAATGACCGAACGGAACAATAAAAAACGAATGATTCGCTCTGCGACCGGCAAGGCCCAGTCGGGGCCGCTGGTGACGGTGCTGATCAGCACTTACAATCGGCCTGCGTATGTGGCCGAAGCGCTCGAGAGCATCTTCAGCCAGACCTACCCGCATTTTGAGATTATCTTAACGCGGGATGGAGGGTGTCCGGTTCGTGACGTGATTGGTCATTTCGATGATCCCCGCCTGACATTTATCGACCGGGATGACAACCGCGGCCTGCCTCGTTCATTCAATGAGGCGCTGTCCATCGCCAAAGGCGAGTATGTCTGTTATCTCGGCGATGATGACAAATTCTACCCGCATCATCTGGAAACGCTGGTGAATGCGATTTTGAAAAATCCTGACTATGGTGCGGTCTATGGCGACCTCTATAAAGTGCATTGCCGAGTTTTGCCCGATGGCCGCCGTCGGGTGTTGTCCAAAAATCTCGAAATCAGCCGGGATTACGAACGGCTTTTGATGCTGCAATTCAATCAGGCCCTGCATGTCAGCCTGATTCACCGGCGGGATATTTTCGAGAGGGCGGGGCTGTATAATGAAAATCTGAATGTCCTGATCGACTGGGACCTGACCCGAAAACTGTGCTTTTACACGGATTTTCTGCATATTCCGGTGATTACCGGCGAATACTACGCTCCCGTCTGCGACTGCGACCGCATTTCGGTGGTCCGGCGTAAGGATGTGTCGGAGTATCTTCGCAATGTCCTTACCATTCGCACGACGCGCCCGCCGAAGCCATGGCATAAACTGGAGGACTTGTCGGTTTTTGTGCTGGCCGAGCGGCTTGATGAAAAACTTGAGCAATTGCTGCGTGATATCTGGTCGCATTGTTTTTATCCTTATCGAATTTTCCTGCCGCTGACAGCCCCAGAGCAGGCTCGCTTCAAGTCCGCTGTGCTCAACCTTGTCCCCGTGACAGTCTCAGCTGGCGATGCCCTCCCGGTTCGGCTTTCCAAAATGCTTGCTCAATCCGATGCTCCGCTGGCCGCTGTATTGAGGGTTGGAATTACCGTTCCTTCCGGCGAGTCGATGTATATTGAGCGGGCCCTTGTGCCGCTGATGAATCAAAATCGACGTGACCTGGCATTTGAAATTCCTGAATCGGATGAGAGCCATTTCGGGGCGGCGGTATTTGCCGATACCTTAGCCAAAGTGCTGCCGGGCAGTTCCTCTGCGGATATTAAAAATAGTCTCTTGGCTGCCGGCGTAGAAGTCCGCAAGCCGGTCTATAAGGAATATCCGTTCCAGTTTGATAATCTGCTCAGCGCCGCCGAACTGTGTCAATTGGAAGGAAACTGGCACAAAGCCGCACAGATATATGACTATATGACCGAGCATTTCGGCAATACCTTATGGATGCAGACCCGCCGGGCCAACGCTCTATATCAGTCCGGCCGTCTGCCGCAGGCGGCTGCGTGTGTCGCCGAAATCAACCGGATTCGGCCGACCGTTGCGACGCTGCTGATTGCCGCCCGTACGGAAAAGAAACTTAGCCGCCATCGCCAGGCCATCGACATTTACCGCCAGGCGCTGGCGATTTTACAAACTAAACACTGCGAATTGCAGGCTCCGAACCTTGTTCCCGCGCAGGCGGGAATCCGAACAACGAACTCTTTTGAGCAACCTGAGGAGACATTGGTATGGACCTAACCCGTCAAACCGCCATCCCCGACCACGGCTGGACCCAGCATTATGATGTGCTGCAGGAACTGGGCGATTGCTACGCCACCGTAGGTGAAATGACCGAAGCACAGGAATGCTACCAGCGGGCCGCCGTACTGGCGCCGGATGAAGCCGGGCCTTATCTGGGCAGCGGTGTCATCGCGCTCCAGCAGGGCAAACTGGAGGATGCCGAACTGTCTTTCCGTGTTGCGCTGCGGCTGGACGGTCGGTCCAGCAAGGCCTTTTCCGGCCTGGCGATGATTGCCCAGAATCGCGGCAATTGGCAGGCCGCGTTTGACATGTACCTAAAGAGCCTCGAACTGGACAACGACAACCTCACCTCGCTGCTGGGCCTGTTTCAGGTCTCCTGCCAGATGGGTTCGTTCTCACGCGTTATTCAGTATCTCCGCACCTATCTGGACCTGCACCCGGCGGATACGGCGGTGATGTTCTGTCTGGCAACGCTCTATATGAAAGAAAGACAGGCTGAACAGGCCTGCCTGATATTAAAGGATATTTTGGCATTGGAGCCAAATCATACTGAAGCCCGAAACCTGCTGGAAGAAGCCGAAAACCGGCTGACCGCATTAACGAAAGGATAACAATGAAAACGACCGCTCCGAATAGTATTGATTACGCCGCGATGGCGGATTTTCTGGAAAATATGCTGCTGCGGCAGGCCGACAAGCTCCGCAATTACGACCTTGACGGCGCGACGGTCATTGCCGAGGAGACGACGGTTATCGCCGAAGAGCTTAATCGGCT
>JBHJNC010000174.1:0-4600 GCA_048497675.1 Gimesia maris | reverse complement strand
GGATTAGTAAATTGAAGCTGACGCTTGTAATAATCCGCCTTCCCGTACACCAGCAAAATCTTGCCTGGTTCAAGCTGATTGATCAAATACTTGCCATTGAACCACAGCAATCGGCAGATGCCGGTTTTGTCCGCCAAAATTGCCTCAAAAAAGGGTCTCCGGCGGTAGGGCTGCCAGTCAGTCTTTTCGACCGTGCCGATAACGCAGACGGATTTTGCAGGTTTTAGATCGCCAATTAGAACAGGTTCCGGCACAAACGACCAGTCTCGCGGGAAATACCCCAGCAAGTCTGCCGCGGTCCGTATGCCCAATTCGGCAAACGCCTCTGCTCGGCTTGGCCCGGCCCCCTTAAGATATTGCACCGGCGTAGTCAGCTCAATTTGTGTTGTAGTTTCAAGCAAAATAGACTCCAGTTAACGTGCGACTAATGTATCGCAGCTTATCCTCTCTGGCAAGCAAAAGACCTGCTTTGAACAAAATCGCTGGGCAGGGAGGATTTTTTTTGAAAGTTTATCTTTTCATCTGTAATATAGAGAGATTGTAGATAGTTCAATAACTTTAGAGGATTGATATGCCGGAATTTGAAATTGTAACCGCCGAACGCGTCAAACGCCTTCCGCCTTATCTGTTTGGTAAGCTTAACGCGTTAAAGCTCAAGAAAAGACAGCAGGATATCGATATTATCGACCTGGGTATGGGCAATCCCATGGATGGAGCACCCAAAAAGGTTGTCGACAAACTCTGTGAAGTATCGGTAGATATTCGCAACCATCGCTACAGTGCCTCAAAAGGTATCTATAACTTAAGGCGGGAAATGGCGTTAAAGTATGCCCGCAAGTGGAATGTTGAGCTGGATCCTGAAACCGAAGTCTTGGCGACCATCGGTTCAAAGGAGGGTTTCAGTCATATGTGTCTGGCGATGCTTGGTCCCGGCGATACAGCTATTGTAGCTGACCCGGCATTTCCTATCCATATATACGGCGTTGTGCTGGCAGGTGCTAACTGTATCACCGTACCTCTTGGCAATGACCAGAAGTTTCTGGATAGAATAGCGATGGTTTGCGAAAGTCTATTCCCGAAGCCCAAACTCTTGATTCTGAATTATCCTCACAATCCAACCTCAATGACTGTTGATCCCGGATTTTTTGAGGCGGTTGTGGATTTAGCGAAAAGGTTCGGAATAATGATTATTCACGACTTTGCTTATGGAGAAACGCTATTTGATGGATACAAGGCCCCCAGTTTCTTGTCGACCAAGGGTGCCAAGGACGTAGGAGTTGAGTTTACCACATTGAGCAAGCCCTATAGTATGGCCGGATTCCGGATTGGGTTTGTCGCCGGAAATAAGAAAATGGTCGAAGCCCTGGCCACCATAAAAGGGTATTACGACTATGGTATTTTCCAGTCCATCCAAATTGCCAGTATTATCGCGATGCGTGAATGTGACGATTTTATCGTCCAGCAAAACGCAAAATACCAGCTTCGCCGCGACGTGGTCTGTGATGCCCTCAAAAAGATGGGTTGGCAAGTAGACGTTCCAAGAGCATCGATGTTTGTCTGGACCAAGTTTCCTGTCGAACAATCGAAGGGCAAAGGCAGCATTGATTTCGCAATGGATTTGATGGAATACGCCAATGTCGCGATTGCCCCGGGCAGGGCGTTTGGTGAAAACGGCGAATACTGTATGCGTATAGCGTTGGTCGAAAACGAGCATCGTCTTCGTCAGGCCATGCGAAATATCAGCCGTTTTATTCAGGGTAAACAGGTCAGCGGCGCAAAAATTCCAGGTGCTCAATAAAAGCTGTTATTATAGGCCGCAAATAATGTTATGCTGAAAAACGCGTCTCTTTATTTGCGGCCTTTTTTAGGTATTAATAAAAAAGTTAAAAAAACCAAAATATTCCACTTGACATTTTATTGTCAGTATGATTTAATAACATTATCAAATTAAGTATCTGGGGATGAGGTAAAGAGCAAGCGTTTTTAAGAGTTCTTTGTTTTTTTGAACTTGAGATTTTGAATTGCTTTTTGCCGTTTTTTTTAGCATATAGCAAATCATTTCTCTCTTTTGAATTCAATTTTTTTGTCAGTCATTTTTTCTGGGGACGAGGTAAAGAGCGGAGTTAATCTTCGAGATTTTCAATGTATTAGGCCTTGAAGTATTAGGATCGCTTTTTGCTGAGTGTTATCGCATTAGGCAAATCCATAAGTATAGCGATTGAGCGCATACCGCGCTTGGTCCGCATCAATCTGGGGATGAGGTAAAGAGCGAAGTAGATCTTCGGCAATGTGGTTTAGAAGAAATAGCAATATCGCTTTTTGCCGGTTTTTTTCGCATCAAGCAAACGGACAAGGACAGAGGAAAAAGTAGTTTTATGAGGCAGAGGAACGCAATTTTCGTGTAGCGTTTGTAGTCCTAGTTGGACCGACGCGTGTGTGAAGTGTGTGTGTTTTGTGTTTCTTGTGTAGCATATTGAATTACGGAAAGCTTTTTGTCCGGGTGCGTTTGCATCTCAAAAAGCAGAATCGGGCTTGCCTTTCGGGCAAGCCCTGCGAAAGTGAGGTTTGATGATGAAAAGAATCTCTCTACTTTTAATGGCGGTACTCTGTGCGTATAGCGTGCAGGCGTTGCCGCTGCCTCTTCCGCCCACCAACTCTCAATTCGGTCAGCTGATCAGCAACTTTACTCCGGTATCGGGCACGGGAACCGCTGACGTAATCAGCACGGTTTACACTGCGAATGCCGGCGGGTATCTGTACACCTATGAAATCAAAAATGCCACGGTCAAATTCAGTTGGTTTTCCGTGGGGTTGATTCCGGGTGCAGTGGTTGCCAATACCAATTGGGTAGCTGGAGTGAATGATCCTGCGTCTTGGCTTGTGGTCGGCTCTCCTGCCATCAGTGTTGATGCGCAGTTTAGTATGCCGGTAGGACCTGCCACAAACTCCTCTCTATTGTGGTTTACAAGTCCGAATGGCCCGACTCAGGAATTAGGTGCTTTAGGTGGATTTGGCAGCAAAGTTTACAATTTCTCGCAGGGCAGCATCTTAACACCCATTGTGCCGGAACCGGCAACGCTAACGTTGCTCGGCGTCGGTCTGCTTTCACTGCGCAGAAAAAAACCAATGTAATACCAATGTAATGTCTCTTTTACTAATGTGTGGTAAGTGAAATCTCTATCCAGACCAAACCAAAAATTGGGAGAAACAAAAAGATGGAACAACGTAAACTAAAAATAGGATTGCCGGCATTGCTGATTCTCGGCATCCTCGGTGCATCAACCTTTGCCGGCCTGGCGTCACTGCCGGAATCAGCGGCCAACTATTCAGGTACCGCGTGGTATCAGGGCGTTGCTTTGGAATATCGTGTATACGATACCAATCTGCAAGCCGACCAGAATAAGATCGATGCTCCGGGAGTCGGGCGTTATATCTACGCGTATCAGGCATTCAATGTTGCCAACAGCTCGCCAATTGCTTATCTCTCGCTGCACGGCATCGATGAAGATGCTATTGAAAAAACCTCTGACGTTGGCTCGGTTGAAGCTGATGGTGGTGTTGAACCGATAAACAGACATTTCAATAATGATTGGACTGTCGTAACCTATGAATTTGCCAGTGGCAGTCTGGTCGTTAACAAGAATTCATGGTTTCTGACCATCCGTAGCGACGGAAAACCGAAAACTGGAACTTTCACCCTTCAACCTCCGAGCGACAGTGATATCTTGATGCCGGGTGCAAGCGATACTGTTCCGGAACCGATGACCCTGAGTATGCTCTTGTTGGGAGCCGCCGGGGCAATGGTAAAGCGAAGCAAGCGGTAGTCGATCCTTGATGCATCTAAAGACGTATATAAAGAATAAGAAGTATTAAATGTGATGTAATGAAGTGTTTGTAACAATCGTGGGGGGAAACACGATGAAAATGAATACAATAGTTAAAAACATCTTAATAGCCGGTGTGATTTTCGCTTGCGGGTTCACCGCATTCGGCGCCGATGACGCCGGCTATGCTTTACTCCTTCAATCCAGTCCCGTTGAAGGCGGCAGCATTATGCCGGGGCAGGGCGTTCACAAAGTCCAGATCGGCAACAAGATTCAGTTGACCGCCGTCCCGCAGCCGGGCTTCCGTTTTCTTTACTGGGTTGGGGATGTTGGCCAGATCGGCAGTTCTGAGACATCGATTCAAATGGACAGCCCCAAACTGGTCGTCGCCGTCTTTTCGCGCGAAAGTTTTGATGATTTGAAAACCGTCGGCATCATTGGTGGGCCGGCAAATGGTGGAACCTATGCTTCGGCTCCGTCGTATGGAGCCTCCAGAGGATACGGAACTGCCATTGGGTATCCTGACTACCCTGTTATTCCGCAGACGCCCCCTGATGACAATGGAACGCTCGTTCCCGATGATCCTAAAGTGCCTGAGCTGGCGACGCTGTTATTGTTTGCATCCGGTGCCATTATCCTGGCAAGACGACAAAGAACGCAATCATAGACGTAATCAATGCGTAACTTGCACGGAACATTGGTACTGGAGGAGAGGTGTTGATTGGACGCGGTTGGGAGTATGAGACTCCCTACCGCCTCCGGGGGTTCAACCAGTC
>JBHJNC010000173.1:0-1681 GCA_048497675.1 Gimesia maris | reverse complement strand
CTTCTTTTTCCCAGTACGGATTTTAGCCCTTCTGTCACAACAGAATGGTCGTCCATAAGCAAAACATTTACAACTTTCATTTTCAGGGTCCTACGATTAGGTAAACTTATCAAAACCTCACAAAGATACCCGCTTGAAACCCCTGAATAAATTGATGATTTATTTCCCCCTTGTATTCTAATTGTTCGGTTAACAGTATTGTAATCGACTGTAAAACCAGAGAACTTCAATAAAAATACTATACCTCGGTAAAAATTTGGACTATCTGGCAATTAAAGCCCGTATAAATACGGATACCCCAACAACAATTAACCTATTGGCTATCATAAATATCGATTATTTACTCCAGCCAGGATTTGCCGAGCGAGGTATCGACCTTGAGTGGGACATCCAGGGCAATCGCATCCGTCATCGCCTCGGTAATCCAAGTGGTATGTTTCTCGGCTTCCTTTTCAGGTAATTCAAAGACCAATTCGTCGTGAATCTGCAGAATCATCTTGATAGGGAGTTGTTCTATGTCGATTTTCCGCTGGATGGCAATCATCGCCGCTTTAATCAAATCCGCCGCAGAACCCTGAATGACGGTATTGACCGCCAGCCGCTCGGCCTGAGAACGGATATTGAAATTTTTGCTGTCCAGGCCGGTAATCGGACGGCGACGGCCAAGGATTGTTTCGGCGTAGCCCATTTTATTGGTTCGATCAATCACCCCATCCATAAATTTACGGATGGATGGATAGCGGGCGTAGTAATCGTCGATAAACTTTTTCGCCTCACCCTGACTGATGCCGACCGTCTGCGAAAGCCCATACGCCCCCTGCCCGTAGATGATGCCGAAGTTGACCGCCTTGGCTTTGGTACGCATTTCAGACGAGACGTCCTGCGGCGCAACGCCGTAAATCTGCGAAGCGACAAACGTATGAATATCCATATCCTCAGCAAAGGCCTTGCGAAGCGCTGCATCTTTGGAAAAATGTGCCAGCAGCCGCAGCTCAATCTGCGAATAGTCAGCACTGAAAATACAGCCGTCTTTGTCTTTGGGGACAAAGGCGGAGCGAATCTGTTTGCCGAGTTCCGTGCGGATCGGGATATTCTGCAGGTTCGGGTCCGAGGAACTCAGCCGGCCGGTAGCGGTGACGGTCTGATTAAACGAGGCATGAACCCGCCCGGTACGCGGATTAACCAGCAGCGGCAGTTTATCGACATAGGTATTTTGAAGTTTAACAAGCTGGCGGTATTCAAGCAGCATCGGCACAATCGGGTGCTGACCCGAAAGCTGGTCGAGGACATCTGCATCGGTGCTGCGCTGGGTTTTGCCCTGACGGATGCTCTGCAAACCAAGCCGGTCAAAGAGAATCTCGGCAAGCTGCTTGGTTGAGTCGATATTGAACGGCACACCCGCCTGTTCATAAATCTTATCCGCCAGATGCTGAATCTGTTTATTGAGGGTGCGGGACATCTTGCGAAGCAGGTCCGTATCCAGCGATACGCCATTGGCCTCCATCCGCGCCAAGACCGACACCAGCGGCATTTCAACCTCTTCAAACAATTTTTTGATCGCGGGCTGGGCATTGAGCCGTGTGGATAAATATTGCCATAACTGGAATGTCACATCGGCATCTTCCGCCGCATACTCACACGCCGCAGCGGTATCGACCCGGTCAAAGGTGGTCTGGTTTTT
>JBHJNC010000172.1:0-3710 GCA_048497675.1 Gimesia maris | reverse complement strand
GACGCCCTCTGGCAGGAGATGCGGACACAGGCGTTAAAGCAAAGCAAAAAACGCGGCGGCAAGACGGATGCCAAACCCGCCCCGATTATCGCTACCGATATCGACCCCAAGGCGATTGAGGCATCCCGCAAAAACGCAATGACCGCGGGCGTGGACCATTTGATTCAGTTTGAGGTCTGCGACTTTGCCGATACCCCCATCCCCGAAGGCCAGGGCATCGTCGTACTCAATCCCGAATACGGCGAGCGGCTCGGAGAGATTGAACAGCTCAAGGAAATCTACAAACGCATCGGCGACTTTTTCAAGCAGAAATGCGCAGGCTATACCGGCTATGTCTTTACCGGCAACCTGGATTTGGCCAAGAAAATCGGCCTAAGAACCAGCAAGCGGGTCATCCTCTATAATGCCAACATCGAATGCCGCCTGCTGAAGTTTGAATTGTACTCCGGCAGCCGAAAGACTCGACTGCCGGAAGAGTCTGCGGATTAGTTCGTCAGGCCCGCAATGGCCGAGCCGATGAGCGTGGCATTGTCCACATGAACCATCTCAACATAGACGCCGCGTTTGTTTTCCAGATACTGCTTGAGATAAAATTCAACGCGGGATTTCAGCGACTTCATCTGATACAGCGTCGTACCTTCGGCGACAATACAAATCGGACGCGTCGGGTCGGTTCCCTGACCGGTCTGAATCGCCGCGGCTGACAGATTGATCGCCGTCAGTTTGGCCGCCCTTTCGGTGAGGCGGTCGGCAATCAGATATGCCACAAAAACATCGCCCTCGCCGCCTGCGCTGCAGATTTTCGCCAGCAGATTTCCCCCGCGGGGGTACAGCAAAAAGGCATTCATCTCTTTAGTCTCAAGCACCGTCAATTCTCGAATCAACTTGCTGGTCTCATTTGAAAACAGCTTGTCAGCAGCGGCCTTTTGCAGCACTTTGAGATACAAAGACCCCAGATACGCCCCGGATATCATCTTTTCAAATTTATAGATTCCCGGATTGTTCGTGGTTTTATCGAAAGCCATATCCAGCTTGCCGCGATGCGACTTGCCGAAGCCGCCGGATTCGATATTGATAATCTGGCTCTTGGCCAAATCGAGATTTTTTTTCTTTTTGATATTGCTGTTCTTCTCACTATAACAGCAGTTCGTGCCGGTTCCGAGAATAAATCCGATATAACTGCTAAAGTTTCTATGATTATAATCCAGCCCCGCCAGCAGCGTAACGACCGTGTCATTGAGCAGAACAATATGTTTTTTGCCCAGCCCGGCGGCAGCAAGAGCGCAATTCAGATTTTCGCCGATGCGTTCCCCGATGACCTGCGGAGCTTTTATTTCCTTGGAAAAACGAATGAGCCGTCCGTCCTTATCCGGCTGCATTTCCACGGCATACGAAAAGCAAAAGCCGATCCGGTCGGAGGCGTTGGCGATGTCTTTGATATAGCCGGCGATGGTCTTGAAGAACTCATCCTTGCTGACTTCGCTTTTTACGCCGGGCATTGGATACAATCGCAGGTTTTCAATCACCGGCTTTTTCTGGTCGTCAAAATACACCGTCGCAGTACGGAAATTGGTCCCGCCGGCATCGACAACAACCACCCGCTCATTGGACGGGACGCTCGCGCCGGTTTCAATATATGTGGGTATCATATCCAGCGTACTTTTGCGGCCGGTCAGCCCGCTTTCCATTTCGTTAAGAAACGCTTTGACATTTGTTTCCATATCCACATCGGAATGATCCATTTCATAGCGTTTTAAGAATTGCTCTACCGAACGTCGAATCGTCTTCATTTTTCTCTTCCTTTACAAATTGTTAGTCACAATATCCATTCGGGTTGGCCGTATGGAACTTCCAGGCACTTTCTACAATCTTTTCCAGCTCCGGATAATCGGTTTTCCATCCCAGGACAGTGCGGGCCTTGCTTGCGTCCGCCGTCAACACCGGCGGGTCGCCCGGCCTGCGGGACACCTCGACAACCTTAAAGTCTTTGCCGGAAACCTTCCGTACGCAGTCAATGACCTGGCGGACCGAGTAGCCTTTGCCGTTGCCGAGATTATAGACCTGCTCGGAGTCCTGGTCCAGCCTTGACAACGCAAGCAGATGCGCCTTGGCCAGGTCCTCTATGTGAATATAATCCCGCACACACGTTCCATCCGGCGTCGGATAATCCGTACCGAAAATCTTGATGCTTTCGCGTTTGCCCATCGCGGCCTGAATAATCAGCGGAATCAAATGCGATTCAGGACGATGGTCCTCGCCTAAGACGGCATTAAAGCCCGCTCCGCAGGCGTTGAAGTACCGCAGAACCGCATACCGCAGCCTGCCGGTCTGGCTTTGGAAATGACACATCCGCTCGACGGCCCACTTGGTCTCGCCGTAGGGATTAATCGGGCATTTGGTTGTGGTTTCCGTAATCGGAATCTGGTCGGGCATCCCATAGACCGCCGCAGTCGAACTGAAGACGAACTTCTGGACTCCGGCCGCCTCCATGGCCGCCAGCAGCGTGCGGGTCTTGCTGACGTTGTTATCATAATACCGCAACGGCTGGTCCACCGACTCGCCCACCTCGATAAACGCAGCAAAATGCATCACCGCTTCGATTTTGTGCTTTTTGAGCACCGCCACCGTCGCGTCAAAATCACCGAAATCGCCGATTTCAAGCTGGGCATTTTTCACCGCCCCGCGATGGCCCTTGCTCAAATTGTCAAACACCACCGGCTTATGTCCCTGCCGAGCCAGCAGCTCGGTCATATTGCTGCCGATGTATCCTGCCCCGCCGCAAACCAAAACATTCATTATTTTGCGCCCTTTGCTATTTTCGCCTGGATCTTCGTGAGAATCTTATTTTCCAGCGCCTCATCTCGGCCCAGATCGATCCATCGCATCTTATCGAGCCGGTCTTTATCCACATCCAGCCGCTGCGTGCTGCGGTCGCTGTCGGTATGGATCGCCGGAGCGTCCAGATAGCCCTGAATCGGCTCATCCGGAAGCGACAGACGCTTGACCGTTGCGTTACAATTCATGCACATCGTGGAGGCATCGGAGCTAAAGGTCAGCTCAACGGTCCGCTGAAGACTTTGCAGATTCGATTCGGCGGCGGCAGATGCAGTGGCGTTATCCTTGCGCCATAGCTCAAAGAACTGCCCGCCCCGCAGCGGACGGGTCCGAATAATCCCGTTTTCGATATCCATCTTCTCTATGCTGAACTGCATTGAGGTCAGTACCTTCTCCGCCGAGGCCATCAGTTTGTCTTTGCCGATTGCCTCGAAGCAGACCGGCTGCTGAACAGGCTTTTGACCGGCACAGCCGACCAGCATCGCCGCAACGCTTATCAGTATCCATCCATTCTTCATAAATCGTCCTATTCCTTTCATTTAGGACCGGATTGTATCCGGTTTATCAGGATTCGACAAGCCTTTTTTGACCGGCCGAAATTAACCATTTTACAATCGGCAGCCGACAATTTACAATGCCGGATATGCTGTCGGACCAAATTCAAACACTCAAAAAGAAGCTCGCCGCCTTCGGCATCGGGGCCGAGATGTGCCGATTTCTGGACTATCTGGCTCTGGAAGCGGGGTTATCGCCCAACACCGTGCTGGCCTATGGGCGGGACCTGCTGGAGTTTGCCGCGTTTTGTCAGTCCGTCAATATCAAGACCCTGTCGGCCATCGAGACGGTGCATATCTACCAGCACATTCAGACCATCA
>JBHJNC010000171.1:0-3907 GCA_048497675.1 Gimesia maris | reverse complement strand
TTCGATAAACAGGTATCGATAATAATATACTCTATAAAATTGAATAAGTCAATATTTATTGTGATATTTTTCTTAATAATAAAAATTATATTTTTATATATAATACTCATATGATTTTTATTGTGAATTTAGTATCATTATAATCGAAAATAAGCGACCTTTTATCAGCCCAACGCGTATTTGTCGTATTATAGCAATGATATATCTCGTTTTTATTCATTAAACGTGTACGAATTTGGTCGTTGCAAAACATGATTTGTGAGATACAATGTCCACAGATTAGTAACTATTTGTAACGGAGCAAAATAAAAGATGAGTTACTCTGTTGACAACAAGGTGTTTCCGGCCGGGGAAGGTGCGATGCTCAGCATCCATGATATGCTTGCCTATTTTGAAAGACAAGGGGCCATGCGGGTTTCCGACCTTCATATTAAAGTAGGAGCACAGCCCTCCTACCGAATCGATGGCGACCTTGTTAAACTCAAAGGCGGGGTAGTTACCCAGAGTATCGCCGAAAATCTGATTTTCCCTCTGCTTGGCGAAAAAAACATAGAATGTCTAAAGCAAAACTACGCTGTCGACTGCTCCTATCGATTCGGTACAATTCAGTTCCGTATTAACGCTTTTTATGAAAACGACGGCCTTTGCGGGGCGATTCGCGCGTTGGGAACCCAAATTCCCCCCCCGGAACAAATCGGATTTCCCAACGATGCCTGGCAGGATATTGTCCGCCGAAAACATGGTCTGGTCCTTTTCACCGGCATTACCGGTGCAGGCAAAAGTACGACCATCGCCTCGCTTATTGAGCGAATCAACGAAAACCGAGCCTGCCGGGTCATCACTCTGGAAGACCCGATTGAGTATGTGTTCTCACAGAAAAACTCCGTCATTTCACAGCGTGAGATCGGACGGGACGTGATGACATTTGCCCTGGGCCTAAGGTCGATGATGCGGCAGGACCCGGATTGTATATTTGTCGGCGAAATGCGCGACGCTGAAACCGTGTCGATGACGTTAACGGCCGCGGAAACGGGGCATCTTGTATTTTCCACGCTGCATACCCGTGATGCCGTCGGCACAATTACCCGTATTCTGGATTTTTTCCCTGAAGGACGGCAAGAGGAAGTTCGCAATCAGCTCTCGCTCGGTCTGCGTTATATTATTTGCCAAAAACTCATCCCGCGGAAAGACGGCAAGGGCCGCATTGTTGCAATGGAAATCCTGAACAATAATTACGCCATTGCCAACCTAATTCGTAAAAACAAACTGGAACAGATCTACTCTCAGCTTCAGGTTAAAACCAAGCAGCAGGTCGACGAAAAGATGATCACAATGGAACGACATCTGGCATTGCTTGTCAAACGCGGCGATATTGATCTGCGAGAAGCGCAAAAATGGGCCAATGATCTAAAGAGCTTCCAGGATGCGATGAATAGTGATTCTGAGCTGGACATCTCATAGCAGTTTAATCCGTCATCGACGGCAATTAGGATGCGTCAAAAGAGAGAGTTTCAATGCTGTCTTTTCATTGTCCTAAATGTAATTCTGGGCTTCGTCCTCTAATATATGCCGGAGGCCGAAAAGCGATAAATCCAAACTCAAAAGCAAGTATGTTGCGCATCCTGACGGCAGGAATACCATCAGCAGCGTCCCGATTAAAATAGCCGGTTTGTACATAGGGTTTCCTCTCTACTGAAATATTCAGCGGTACAGTAATTCGACTTAATATTGTCAGCGATGCACCTTACTCCGGGGGCGGTATCGAAACCCGCCGTCCCAGTATAACACAATTAAACAATGCACGGCTGACCTGGTAGCGGGTCAGGAAACGATTGCTGCCAGGGGCTTCCGAGGGGGATACTATCACCTGTTGGTCAAGGTCAAAAACACGAGCTATCAATGTTTCTTGTTCCCAGACAGCCGGATTGGCCAGGTCTATATCGGAGGCAAAATACAACAGCTTGCGGCCATCTTCCCAGAATACCCAGGTTTCATTGGCGACCGGCGACAAAGGGGCCAGATAAATAACGCGGTCTTCTTTGGACGGATTTGCCGTTGGAATCTGTCCCCGTTGTACTTCCTTGATCGCAGCCTGACGCAAATGCTCGATCATCGCAGCATCCGGAAAATCCTGCTGATTGCGGGTGCGGAAAAGATAATCCCGCAGGTCTTTCATGTCCAGCTCGACAACACGGCACACCCGCTTTCGACTCGCCGGGACACTGGTTCTTGAAATCTGAGTAATTCGAAAACCCTGACTTTTGACCGGTATGCCGAGTTCTTCGATGGTATAGTCGGCCTTCTTGACACAAACACTGATATTGACCTGCGGCAGGAAAATCTCACCCAGGATACTCTGGTCGCCGGGGTCAAGCTGCGGTTCAAGACGCCGCACCCAGAATGTAACTGTTTTATTGTCAATGAATTTTTCAATCTCAGATTCATCCAAATACCATCGATACAGGTGCCGGACAACTTCATACAGATACGTCTGCTCCGCCAGTTCCGGCGGTACGGAAGCGCTACTTTGCTGTTTGTCCGTCCCGACAAGCCCGCAGGAGGATACCCAGGACAGTCCAATCAGTACCAGAGTTATTTGAGCCATGATTCTTGTTTTCATTTGGGTTCCTTTCGCAAAGTAAAGAAGCGGTTGCCGCCAAGTGAACCTTCCATATCATTCGGGATGGATACAAAATTGCCGCCGGGATGATAATTATTCACATCGGTCATCCAGGAATAGGCTCGCCCGGAAACTTCAATGCCTTTGACCCACTTGATATCAGCAAACCGGTCAGCTTCTTCAATACCGCTCTCGACATAGGCACGGGCCAAGCCCTGGCCAAAATTCAAAAGACTGCTGAAACGGCCAGGCTTATTGCCTTTATTGGCAATCGAAAGCAGATAGTCGATACGTTCTTCAACCCGTGCATCGGTTACAAACTGTCCGGATGAATTTCTATAAAAACCCTCACACTGCCGCCGGTCTTCTGTGCCGGTAATCACATCGATGATATTCTGCGAGCGGATTCCGGCAACCTGCTGCTGGGTGTAGCCCTTGGGAATGAAATGAATACGGCTGTGGAGCACCCAGAGAATCTGAACCATCGCCTCTTTGGTCGCGGTTTCACTGATAAAGCCTCGTTCACCCGGAAACGGCACCTCATTAATCAGCAGCCTTGCTAAGTAACCGCTGACGGTGGATGCACTGTCTAATTGCGCATAAACCGCCGCATGCGAAACCGCCGCACACATAAGAAATGCCATAATCAATAGAGCATTCACTATGCATTTACTGGTAATCATTTTGTTTAGCCTTTGATTTATTGTTTTATGTTTCTATTGTGCCGGGATCGTAATCAGTGGAAGCTTGTCATCTTCCCCTGTTTCTGCGACAGTGAAGAAAAACATAATAGCAGTCAATACCCGCTTGGTTCTTAAGTCGCCGTCGTCAATCCAGAACCAGTGGCCGTGATATTGCACGGAGACAAAGGCATCGGTCGGTTTATTCTTGCCGCTGCAAATTCGCGCCACATCCTGGCGATTCTGTGTGTCCATGGTTTCAAAAGCGGGTGCGGCACGATGGGCTTTCAAATCTTCCTCGGGCACATCCACATAACTGGCAAAGGCCTGCATGATTTGCAGCATCGAGCGGCTGTTGACAGCCAGCTCATTGTCGGCGCCTCGGACCGGCGAAAAGACAAGCGAGAATTTCTGCTGGTCTTCGACCATTCTGAGCAGCCGCCGGACCTCTTTGGCTTTTTCCACGATCTCAGGCGACACATCGTCACGCCGGAAGAATACAACACCGGTTGAGCCTTTGGCCTTGTCAGTATCGACACGCAATCCGACCGCACCGCCGGCCTGGATTTCACGCAGCAATGCCAGCGCGCGAACAAACTCTGGGTCC
>JBHJNC010000170.1:0-4871 GCA_048497675.1 Gimesia maris | reverse complement strand
TAAAACGGCTCCGATAAAAAGAAGCCCAAGGCCCGTGATAAAAATCTGTCCGCTGCCGACAGATGCAGTTAATAAAACGCCGGCGGCAATGATAGCCATTCCTGATGAGCAGCCGTCCATATTGTCTAAAAAATTGAAGACATTAATGATTCCGACGATCCATAAAACTGAAAGGGCCGTTGTGATAATCTGGTTTTCGATAAACATTTCGACGCGGATTTCGGCAAACAGGGCTGCGGCCAAGGCGACAGCAAATTGAAGTACCAGTTTAAGGTATGCACCGAGCCGTCGAATGTCGTCCCATAAACCCAACAGATGCAGGGCTGCGGTACAACCCAGCAGGATCCATAGCTGAGACGTTTTATAAAGGAACCCTTCGATGTGGTCGGTAAGGCTCGTGTCCAGGTTCGAAATTTTGCCATTATTGGCCAGGTAGACAATGCCAATTCCAGCAACGATAAACAGGGCGATGGTCCAGAAGATTCCGATGCCGCCGCCAAGAGCAATTACAGAACGATGGTAACGGTCCTGCCGGGGGTGGGCACAGAAATCGACCCGGACCGCCCAATAGCGGACTAACCATGTAAGCAGGGCCGAGACGATGAATGCCCCAACTGGTAAAATCAATGACAGCAACATTAAGTGTGAAATAGTCGTACCCTTTCAAGTCATCTGTATTATAGACTATTTGACAGGAGAAGGCGGGAATTGTCAATCATCAATTTTTGCTGCGAAGCTGTGAAACCAATTTTTCCCGAACCTGCGAGAGAAAATCGTTGTACCGGCCGCTCTTAAAATCAGGGAAGGTATAAGGATAGACTTGCCAGAGACCTTTGTTGTAGGTGAGCGTCACCTCGGCCCACATACTATCTCCGATATAGATTCGGTGAGCGAAATTCTTTGTTGAAGCCAGCACTAACTTGCTTGGTTCGATATAACCTGGATCTAAATTGACCGGCCGCGGATAGGGCGTTTTCAGGGATGCAGCCAGCTCCTGCTCGATTCGGTTGGTCTGGTGTTTAATGGAGGCTAATTGTCCGGGATCGATGGGGTTTTCAATGCTGATAAACTGGCGGAGAATCTCGGCTCCGGCCTGCTGGTGATAATAGCCGGTCATATCAAAGGGGTAGATTGTGCTGATAATATCGGCACTGCCGTAGTCTTCCATGAAAGCGGTTCTGGCTGCGTCCAGGCAGCGAGTGTCTGCGGCAAGGATGCCGCAAATCAGTTTTACCGGTTTTGGCTGGTGCAGTTCCCACATATACTTTATGTCGCAATTAAAAAGCCGCCGGGAGCATTGTCCCGACGGCTTTGCTTGGTATCCTGTCGATTAGCCGCTTACTTTTCTTCTGGCTTCGGCTGCGGCGGAACGGGTGTCGGTTGCGCGCCAGGCTGTCCTGGCTGAGCGGACATCATTTCCTTTTTCTCTTTGTCTTTTTGGTCACGACGAGCTTTTTCTTCCACAGACCATTCAATTTTCGCCTTATCCTTAAGGTCCTTGTTGTAGGTGGTCATGAACCGATTGAAGCCCTGTCCCTTGAGATATTCGGTAATTTGGGGTGTTGCTTCTGCCAGAGTTTCGGTTTTTGGGGCCTTTTTATCGGTTAATTTGATGATATGGTAGCCGAACTGCGTTTCGACGATATCGCTGATGTCGCCAACCTTCATCGAAAATGCGGCCTGCTCAAATGGTCCAACCATTTGTCCGCGTCCAAACAGGCCCAGATCGCCGCCGCGGTCCTTGCTCGGACAATCGGAGTTCTCTTTAGCTAATGTGCCAAAGTCGCCGCCGGCTTTAACTTTTTTGAGGATTTCTGCAGCCTTGTCTTTTGCAGCCTTTTTGGTTGCTTCGTCGGCTTTTTCGTCGACTTTAATCAGGATATGGCTGGCCTGTACTTTTTCGGGCTGCTGAAAATACTGGGGATTGTCGGTATAGAACGTGTTGACATCGGCATCGGTTACAGCCTTATAAGAAGCATCGGCTTGATACAGTTTTTCTATGCCTAATTGAAATCCAACCTGCTCTTTGACGTCTTTGATGGTTGCGCCTTGTTTGGCCAGCATAGCTTCTACTTCTTCGAGTTTTTGGCCGGACTTTTTAACCATTTCGTCGAAGCGTGCATCGATGTCGGCATCCTTGATTTCAATTTTGTTGGCCTTCAGCTGTTCCCTGATCAGCTCTTTTTCAACCATCATATCGACTATCTGGTCGCGCATCTGGTCAGCCAGCATGGCAACGGTTTCATTGTTCATGGGCCAGCCCATGCCTGCCATACGCTGCATCTGCATGCCGATTTGCTTATTGATTTCGGGAGCCAGGTCTTTTTCTTTAATGGTGTTGCCATTGACGGTGACAATGACCGCTTCAGGGTTTGCCGGCTTATAAGTGGGGGTTTCGGTTTTATTGGGTTCAGCTGGAGCCGCAGTTTCAGTCTTGACTTCAGCGGGTTTGGCCTCAGGGGTTTCGGTTTTCTTCTCGGCTGCATTGGCATTTGTGCCGAAAGCCATTGCCGCAGCTAACAGCAGTGCTCCTAACAATTTCATAATAATCATCCTTTCTTTTAATTTCTGGTTTTAAGCTTGTGTCGCTACACAAGAGCCGCACATTTTCTCTAATTTAGCAGATAAAGTCAAGAACGATATTGATAAAATTTATAAAAAAAGAGGAGGCTTATAGAAAACACGGGTAAAGGAATTTGTGCCAGACAATAAAAAAAGTTGCAAAACAGTGATTTAGCCGGTATAAATGTTCGGGTTTTTGTATACGGAAATATATTATAAATCAGGAGATTACAATGTTTGAGAAACTCGAAATGGCACCGGCAGACCCGATTTTGGGCTTGACAGAGGCGTTTAATAAAGATCCTAATCCCAATAAAATCAATCTCGGCGTCGGTGTATATAAAGATGAGGCGGGCAATACCCCGATTATGAACTCCGTACGTAAGGCTGAAAAGGTACTGGTCGAGACCGAAAAGACCAAAAATTACCTGCCCATACCGGGTGCACCAGCTTATGGCAAGGTTGTTCAGGAGCTGGTTTTCGGCAAAGACAATAAGATTTTTGCCGCCACCGCTCATACCCCCGGCGGGACAGGCGCGTTGCGGGCGGCCGGCGATTTCCTCAAGAAATACAACCCCAATGCCAAAGTGTGGGTCAGTGATCCGACATGGCCTAACCACAATGGTGTCTTTGCTGCGGCTGGCTTTACAGTCGGCAAGTATCCCTATTACAATGCTCAGACTCGCAGCCTCGATTTTACGGGTATGCTGTCGGCATTAAACACGATGAATGCCGGTGATATCGTTGTTTTACATGCTTGCTGTCACAATCCCAGCGGTATCGACCCGACAAAAGAACAGTGGAAACAGATCGCTGAGGTGATTGCCAGGAAAAATCTGCTTCCGCTGATTGATTTTGCCTATCAGGGACTCGGACGAGGCCTCGAAGAAGACGCCGAGGGTGTCAGAATAATGGCCGCTGCGGTTAATGAGATGGTGGTCTGCAGTTCATTTTCCAAAAACTTCGGGCTGTATAATGAACGTGTCGGCGCTATTTCCATCAAAGGCGCAACGCAGGACGCGACTGACAAGGCCTTCAGCCATCTAAAGTCAACGATTCGCGTTCTATATTCCAATCCGCCAAGCCATGGCGGTTCTGTGGTTACAACCATCATGAACAATCCTGACCTCCGCAAAGAATGGGAAGCCGAAGTGGCCGATATCCGCGGCAGGATCAAGGAGATGAGGGAACTGTTTGTCAAAACGCTCAAGGCCAAAGGCGTAAAGCAGGATTTTTCGTTCCTGACGACGCAGTACGGTATGTTCTCATTCAGCGGCCTTAGCGATGAGCAGGTGAAAACCCTTAAGGAAAAATACGGTATTTATATTGTCGGCGGCGGCCGGATGAATGTGGCCGGAATGACCAAGGCCAATATGCAGCCGTTGTGCGATGCGATTGCCGAAGTACTGAAATAGAGTATGTTTCGATTCTTTTTTTCACAACCTGTTTCGAATCGGATATCCACTACGCTGATCAAAGGCAGCCTGTTAACCGGGCTGCTTTTGATCGGCTTTGGGCTTCTGGTTTTCATCCTGCGGGACTTATTTGCATTTCTGGCTGCGGCTGTGTTTTTTATGGCCGGCTTTTCGGCAATCGGATATGCGGTCCGAATGTGGATTGAGAAACGACGGATTGACAGAATGAATAACGGCGGGCGGGATAACGTATCAATTCATTTCCACTGATAAATAACCGGCGCTAATCTGTAATTCCTATCCGGTTGACCTTGCTGATTTTCACTCCGCGCATTGCGGCCATCGCGTCGGCCAGTTTTTGAATTTCTCCCGCTTTTCCCTTTAAGATAATAATTTCCAGGCAGTTATGATGGTCCAGGTGGATATGGGTTGAGGCGATGACATGGTAAAAGTGGCTATGCTGCATTTCATTTAATTTACTGCTAAGGCCAGTGGTATGGTGGTCATAAACCAGGAAAAGTCCTGCTACGGCGTCTGCCTTGGGGTTTTCTAAGGCCTTTTCTGATAACGACATACGGATAAAATCACGCATAGCCTCAGAGCGGTTGGCATAACCTTTCTGTTCAATTAAAGTGTCGAATTGCGCAAGTAAGTCCTGCTCTAATGACAATCCGATTCGTTCGATTTTTGACATATCTGTACTCCATAAGTTCTTTAACAGCCATTAGTTCAGTATAAGAAAATATTCCTGCTTGACAAGATAAAACTGAAGGTGTAATTTATGCGCATATTTAATAATCTTATGCGCAAATAAAAGTTTTTTAACAAGAAAGGATTGGCTTATGAGACAAGTGTTTTTTGCAGCGGCGTTTTTTATAGTTGGTGTATTTGCCG
>JBHJNC010000169.1:0-5334 GCA_048497675.1 Gimesia maris | reverse complement strand
TTGCCTTTTTTGCCAATCTATTTAAAAAAGACTTCGCCGCAGCGATTTGGGACCAGTTTGTGTGGATTATCCATCTTAACAGCTTGCTGTGTCTTGGTCTTGCCAAAGGTGGAATGCTACCCACTTATTTTGCTAAACCCTGCGGCATTATCGCCATTTTCACCTCGCTGGGCATATTGCTCTTTACCGCACGCGGGGTGGCCTGGGGCGGCCGCATCGGATTGGGTTTCTATCAGCTTTTCAGCACGGTGTTTTATATGGGCGATGTGCTAAGTTACGCGCGTCTGATGGCACTGGGCATGGTCGGTTCCGGATTCGGGATGGCTATCAATGTGCTGGTCAAACTGTTTTCCGAAGTACCCTACGTCGGCTGGCTGCTGGGAGCGATAACTTTTGTCGGCGGGCATCTTTTTAATGTTGCCCTATCGATTCTTGGCGCATTTGTTCATACGATGCGATTGCAGTTTGTCGAGTTTTTCCCGAAGTTCTTCACTGGCGGCGGACAGGATTTTGCCCCGCTGAAAAAAGACTATAAACACATTTTAGTGAAATAAGATAAAAACAAAGTACTCCTAAAGATAAAAGGTAAGAAAGGATTTAGTATGTTGGAAAGCATGGGTTTGGTATTCGCATTGACAGGTATGGCATTGGCGGTCTTTATGTCCGGTATCGGTTCATCCATTGGCTTGGGGATTGCCAGCAAAAGCGCAACAGCCGTTCTGAGCGAAAAACCGGAACGCTATGGTATTCTGATGCTGATGGTGGTGCTGCCCAGTACGCAGGGTATTTACGGCTTTGTCGTCGGTCTGTTTGTGATGATCAAGCTGAATATCTTTGCCGGAACCGTTGCCGCAGTCACCTGGGCACAGGGCCTGCAGATTCTTGCAGCCTGCCTTCCGGTCGGCATCGCCGGCTGGATCAGCGCGATTCATCAGGGCAAAACCGGCGCTGCGGGTATTATGATGGCCGCCAAACGTCCCGAACTGGCGTTCAAGGCCGGTGTCGTGTTCGCTGCGATGATTGAACTGTACGCGATTCTGGGCTTTTTGATTTCACTGCTGACTCTGATGCTCGGCATCAAAGTCGGTGCATAATCAATCACGTTAACCGCGTTAGAACACAAAAAGAAAGTCGATTATGAACGCCGAACAGGTCGTAGATAAAATACTGTCGCAAGCAAAAGCCGAAGCAGATAAAATCCTGTCCGCCGCAAATGACGCGGCGAATAAAGAAAAGCTGCATCTGAACAAAGAGATAGAAACATATGTTCAGGCGACAAGCAAAGCAGCTGACGATGCGGGCAAAGACAAGCTGGCTCGTATGCTGGCGGCGGCCCGGATGCAGAATGCCCGACAGCTGCTGTCGACAAAAGGGCAGATCCTGGACGAGTTATTCGGCCGCATCAAAAAACGCGTCGATCAGATGCCGGACAATGAATATCTCGAGCTGATCAAGAAAATGCTCTTCAAGACTGTGCAGACCGGCCAGGAAGAAGTCATTGTTGGGAAGAACGAAACCCGCATCAATCCGGCGTTTTTGTCCCAGCTTAATTCTGAACTGGCCCGTCAGACTAAAGGTGAACTGAAGCTGAGCAGCACGCGTGAAGACATTACCGGCGGATTTATCCTGTCTTCCGGCAAGGTCCGCATCAACGCCAGCACCGATGTGATTGTTTCACAGCTTCGCAGTTCGATGGAAATGGATTTTGCCAACCAGCTTTTCCAGTAATACGGAATATCAATGACTCAGGTAGACGATATAACACTCAGTGATTTTTACCGGTATCCGCCCGTCGGCGAGGATAACTGGGACTATATGTATGCTTCAGCCAAAGTCCGGGCACTGGAAATCGGATTAATCAGCCGCGGAACACTGGTTGATATGATCAACGCCAGTGATTTTGCGACTGCGGCCGAAATGCTCAGCTCGACTGAATATGCTATTGCTCCCGGCAGTACGGATGCACAAATCGAACAGATGCTGCAGGAACGCCGGACCGCCATCCGTGCCTTGTTTGCCGACCTGATGCAGGATAGCGAATTGGTTCGGACGCTGCAGGCCAGGGAAGACTTTGCCAATATGCGGCTGGCCATACGCCGATTGGTCACCGACCGCCCGATGGGGCTGGATTACAGCAATGAAGGCAGTGTTCCTGCGGAAGAGTTTGAAGATATTTTGCGTCAGGAAAACTATGAACGTCTGCCTGACTATCTTCAGGAAGCCGTGGAAGCGGCCGTTCTGGGGTATTACGAGAATAAGGACATCCGCAAAATTGATTACGGAATCGACAGCGTTGAATTTCAGTGGCGACTGAGTAAAGCGGTTGAAAGCGGCAATGTATTTTTTATCTCATACGCCCGGCTCTTGATTGATTTATATAACATCAAAACCATGCTGCGGCTCAAAGCCGCCGAACGCGAAGAAAGAGAGCACTTCTTTGACGGCGGGTTTGTCGATACCGACAAGTTCGTTCAGGGTCTGCAGGCTCCTTATGAGTCCATCAGTGCGATGTTTTATGCAACCCCCTTCTATGAGCTTATCGAAGAAGGCGTTCGTTATCTGCGTTCCGACCAATCGTTTCTCCGCCTTGAACAGCAATGCGAAGATTACCTGATGGGCTTTTTGAAGAGTACGCGGGAAATCGCCGCAGGCCCGCAGCCGGTCATCGCATACTTTCTGATGAAAGAAGCTGAGATACGTACGCTGCGAATGGTTTTAACCGGAAAGAAAAATGGATTGTCATCCAGGCTGCTTTTGGATCGGCTTGGCTCCTGGCAAGGATAATAACCTGGCAGACTCTGCCTCTCTATTAACGATATAAAATGATTGACGGAAAAGTAGCAGTTTTGGGAAATGCGGATTTCGTGATGCCGTTTTCGGCTCTCGGATTGGATACCTTTGTTGTCGAGCCGGAAGCCAATAAGGTTGTTCAGGCTTCGCACGAGATTCTAAAGCAGAAATATGCCCTGGTGGTTATCGCCGAAAATATCGCCGCATTTGCGCAAACAGTCTTTGATACGGTGCAGAAAAAAGCGACTCCCTGCGTCATCGTCGTTCCCTTCACGACCGAACCTTCAGGGGTTGCCACCGAATCTCTCGGAAGACTGCTGAAAATTGCAACCGGTATTAATATTTTACAATAACAAAAAACTATTTATTAACTATAAACATAAAAGGTTGACACAATGGCCGAGGTACAAAACGGAAGAATTGTTAAAGTAGCCGGACCTGTCGTGGTTGCCGAGAATATGCTCGGCGCCAGAATGTACGACGTTGTCCGCGTCGGTAACGATAATCTCATCGGCGAGATCGTAGAACTGCACGGAGACCGTGCCAGTATCCAGGTATATGAAGATACCGTCGGCATCGGTCCCGGTGAGAAAGTTGTCAATACCGGCGCTCCGCTGAGCGTGGAACTGGGACCCGGACTGATTTCGAGTATTTATGACGGCATTCAGCGTCCGCTGGATGAACTCGTTAAAGCACAGGGAAGCTTTATTCTTCGCGGCAGCGCCATTCCCGGCCTGCGCCGTGATGTGAAATGGCATTTTAAGCCCGTTCTGCAAAACGGAACCAAGGTTCACCCCGGCGATATCATCGGCGAGGTTCAGGAAACAAGTCTGGTTCTGCATAAGATCATGGTCCCTGCGGATGTTTCCGGGACCCTGGAAGGCATCGAAGAAGGCGATTTTACCGTTGAAGAAATCATCGGTTACGTCGCCGGCAAGGATGGTAAAACGGAATTAAAGATGATGCAGAAATGGCCCGTCCGCCTGCCCCGCAAAGTCAGCCAGCGGCTCAATCCGAATCAGGTTCTGCTGACCGGACAGCGCGTCATTGACGCCTTCTTCCCGATTGCCAAAGGCGGTACGGCTTGCGTGCCGGGTCCATTCGGTACCGGCAAAACCGTCGTGCAGCACCAGCTGGCCAAGTGGGTTGATGCGGACATGGTTGTTTATGTCGGCTGCGGCGAACGCGGCAATGAAATGACTGACGTATTAAAAGAATTCCCGGAACTGAAAGACCCGCACAGCGGCGAGCCGCTGATGAAACGCGTTGTACTTTTGGCCAACACCTCTGATATGCCTGTGGCAGCCCGTGAAGCGTCTGTGTATACCGGTATTACTCTGGCTGAATACTTCCGCGATATGGGATACTCGGTCGCCCTGATGGCCGACAGTACCAGCCGATGGGCGGAAGCTATGCGTGAAATCTCGACCCGTCTGGAAGAAATGCCCGCCGAAGAAGGCTATCCGGCCTATCTGGGCGCACGTATCGCATCATTCTATGAACGTGCCGGCCGCGTGGTCTGTCAGGGCGGCCCGCAGCGTGAAGGCGCCCTGTCGATTATCGGTGCGGTCAGCCCGCCGGGCGGCGATTTGTCCGACTCGGTTGTGCAGGCGACGCTGCACGTGGTTAAAGTCTTCTGGTCGCTGATGGCCAGACTGGCTCAGCAGCGCCACTTCCCTGCCATCGACTGGCTGACCAGTTATTCGTTTTATAAACAATACCTGCCGGGATGCTTTGACGATGCAGCCAAAGGTCAGGAATTCGCCAATAAGATGCAGCAGGCAATGAATCTGCTTGAGCAGGAATCGCAGCTGATTGAAATCGTCCGCCTGGTCGGCGCCGAATCGATCGGTCCGAATGAGCGAATGGCACTGGAAACGGCCAAGAGTATTCGTGAAGACTTCCTGCACCAAAATGCGTTCCATAAAGTCGATACCTACAGCCCGATTGAAAAGCAGTTTGATATGATCTCGCTGATTCTGCATTTCCACCAGCAGGGCTTGACGGCGATTGAAAACGGCGTTGATCCGGCTGAGATTTTCAAGCTGCCGGTACGTGAAGAAATCGCCCGATGCAAATATATCGACTATGCTGAAAAAGAAAAAATCCACGCGATTCAAAATACCATCGACCAGCAGGTTAAAGCCCTTTACAGCGGCTCAGCGGTCGAGAACGCGGCGTAAATCTGAATTGAATATAACCGGAGCAAGCAATGCTGAAAGAATATAAGACAGTTTCAGAAGTATACGGCCCGTTGATGCTGGTTGAAGGCGTCGAGCAGGCCAAATATGGTCACATTGTAGATATCGAATTGGGCGACGGGTCTATCCGTCACGGCCAGATTCTGCAGGTACAAAACGACAAGGTCATGGTGCAGGTCTTTGAAGGCACCGACGGCGTAAATATCAGCGACAGCACCGTCCGTTTTCTGGGCAAACCGATGGAATTGTCCGTCTCGAAAGATATGCTTGGCCGCGTGTTCACCGGCACCGGCGTTCCCAAAGATGGCGGTCCGGCCATCCTGCCCAAAAAGAAGCTGAACAT
>JBHJNC010000168.1:0-3865 GCA_048497675.1 Gimesia maris | reverse complement strand
ATTGGCAAGGTGCTGCACGCCTTAAAGCAATTGACGCCGCCCCGTGACCGGCGGTCAAAGCGATCCCTGTGAGAACGTGACGATAAAAATGAGGCCGCGGTTACGGTTATGAATCAAAATTATGAGAATATCGTTCTTAGTGAATCCATCGATCATTTTTTGCTCTTTTGTTTTAGTTTGCCTGAGTCCGGCTTGAACGATACCGGCGAATGAACAAAAGGCAAAACAGATGCCGACGGCAAGCCTGTTCCGCCGCAGATATGCATAAGGATTTGGAACTGTCTTTACCGCCGGAGACGTTGCCTCCACAACCACTCACGGGCAACTTTTTACCAATCTCTTTTTCTGACTCTGAAGTTCTGGTGTTCATTTGTCTTGTATTGCAGCGTACCTACATACCTGTTTTTTCAAAACGAACCCGTTTTAAATAGAAATTTCACAAAAAACTGCTCAGAATTGTCTTGCAATATATGGGTATATTGTGATAAACTCTCAAATTCTTGTTACTTAGAACTGGGGTTGTTAAGTAACGCTTACCTTCTTTGCTCTCTAAGGCTGCAATTTTTGGTATGGGGTTAGGTTGCATCTGCAGGGTGTGAAGAGTGGTAAATGGATAAAATATATAGAAATAGAGTTGTATCCGAAAGCCAAGGCTAAATCGGACAAAATAGCAAAAGAATTAGTGAGATAAAATAAGTAGTATGGAAAAGATCAGTAGAATCAGAAATATCGGTATTTCAGCGCACATCGATTCAGGTAAAACCACATTGAGTGAGCGTATTCTTTTTTATTCAGGCCGCATTCACCGGATGAACGAAGTAAAGGGCAACACCGGCGCTGGCGCGACGATGGACTTTATGGAGTTGGAAAAAGAACGGGGGATTACCATTACCTCCGCGGCTACGCAGGTGGTCTGGAATGAAAAATTCATCAACCTGATCGATACGCCCGGCCACGTTGATTTTACAGTCGAAGTTGAACGTTCTTTGCGTGTTCTGGACGGTGCGATTATGGTGCTCTGTTCGGTTGGCGGCGTCCAAAGCCAATCGTTTACTGTTGACCAGCAGATGAAACGCTACCGTGTTCCGCGTATCGCGTTTATCAATAAGATGGACCGTACCGGCGCCGATAGCGACCGTGTGTATAAGGATATTCGCGAGAAGCTGGGGCTCAATCCGGTTCGGATTCAGCTTCCGATGGGTTTCGGCGATAATTTCCAGGGCGTAATCGACCTGATTGCGATGGAAGCGGTTACTTTCCTGGGAAGCAATGGCGAGGACATTGTCCGCGGGCCGATTCCGGCCGAATATGCGGATGCGGCCCAGCTTGCCCGGCATGAAATGCTTGAAGCGCTGAGTATGTTCAACGATGACCTGATGGCGCTGCTGCTGGATGAAAAGCCGGTCGATACGGCGCTGATTCGCCGGACGATTCGTGAGGCGACGATCAACCGTGAAATTGTGCCGTTGATGATGGGTTCTGCGTTCAAGAACAAAGGCGTTCAGTTGCTGATGGATGCGGTGTGCGAGTATCTGCCCAGTCCGCTGGACCGCTGCAGTTTCGCCCGTGACCACGACAATGAAGGTTCGGAAGTGCCTCTGGCCAGCGATCCTGATTCACCCCTGGTGGCGATGATTTTCAAGATTACCGATGAAACGTACGGCCAGTTGAACTATACCCGTGTCTATCAGGGACGCATCGTTAAAGGGCAGCATTACCGCAATGCCCGTACCAATAAAATGCAGCGTGTCGGGCGTATTGTGCGTATGCATGCCAATGACCGCGAGGATATTTCGGATGCTGGCCCGGGCGATATTATCGCCTTGCTGGGGTTGGATTGTGCCAGCGGCGATACCATATGCGGCGAGGGCGTGAACTACTCGCTGGAAAGCATCTATGTTGCCGACCCGGTTATCAGCTTGTCGCTGACTCCAGCCACCAATGCTGACCAGGAAAAAATGGCCAAAGCGCTGAGCCGGTTTATGAAAGAAGACCCGACCTTCCGTGTCTCCACGGATCCGGAAACCGGGCAGACAATCATCGCCGGCATGGGCGAATTGCACCTGGACGTATACTGCGAACGTATGCGTCGCGAGTACAAAGCCGAAGTAACCGTCGGCGCTCCGAATGTCAGCTATCGTGAAGCTCCGACAGTTGAGGCTGAATTTAATTATAAACACAAAAAGCAGACCGGCGGTTCAGGCCAGTATGCTCACGTTGTAGGCCGTCTGATTCCATTGCCGCTGGATGCTGAAACGCCGTATGAGTTTGAGGACAATATTGTCAGCGGCCGTATTCCGGGCGAATATGTTCCGGCGGTTGATAAAGGCTTCCAGGCCGCGATGAAAAAAGGTCCCGTAGCTGGCTATGAAATCGTCGGCTGCAAGATGTGTCTGGATGACGGTTCATTCCATGCGGTGGACTCCAGCGAAATGGCGTTCCGTATCGCCGCTCGCGATGCATTCATCGAAGCGTTCCGCAAGTCGCGTCCGTGTCTGCTGGAGCCGGTAATGAAAGTGGAAGTGGAAACCCCGACGGATTACCAGGGCGCCATTGTGGGCGACTTGAATTCCCGCCGCGGAATCATTATGGGTGCTGACAATCGCGGCAACGTTACGGTTGTGCAGGCTGAAGTGCCGTTGGCCAATATGTTCGGCTATGCGACCATCGTTCGCAGCTTGAGCAAGGGTATGGCGACATTCTCGATGGAAATGAGCCGCTATGCTTCGGTGCCCACTAAGCTGGCTGAAGAAGTTATTGCCCGCCGGAAAGAACGTGAAAAACAGGCGGCCGGTAAATAAACTGTGCAGTCATTGACATAACCTCATCGATGAATTACCCATTCGACCTCTATCTCTATGCGGATAGAGGTCGAATGGAAAGATTCAATTCTCTGAAATGAGAGTAAATATCATCTCTTGAAACCGAAAAAAGTATTAACCCTGGTCACAATTTCGGTCTTTCTAAAAAAACAGCCAAATCAGACAATGGAAGATGCCGCGAAGCCGAGAAAGTAAATGGCGATGCTGAATGTCAGGGAGACCTGCTTGAGTGTCCAGCCGAATTCGGCCATCATCGGTTTGGAAAAGATGTTCCATGCATAAACCGAGCCGATGGAGATGTGAATCCCCACTGCGCTTGCCGCGATCAACCAGCGATTTTCATTAACTCTACATGAAGGTTATTATAGAGTTAATGCGCCTTTTCAGGACAGACTAACAAGATAGAGAATGGCCGGTTTTTGTTCTAATCTGGCTATTCTTGTGAAATAATCGCTTTTAAGGATATTCCAGAAAAGAGCCGCAGATGTTTGCCGCGGCTCTTTTCTAAAGGCGAATGCCGTCAAACAAATCGTTTTTTATGGAGCCACTGAACCATGATCGCGCCAAGCGAAACGAGTGTGATTGCTCCGGGAGCGGGTATGACATTCGGTCCTGTAATGGTAACATTGCCCGAGGTCAGTTGCCCCATCATTCCATAACCAGCAATGAATAACCAGTCGCTCTGTTCGCTGTCAAAGGAACCCCTGATGCTGAGTGAATAGTCCGGGAAAGAGGTAAATATGCCCGTTCCAGTCAGTTCAAATGTCAGCCTGGTCAGATTGCTGTCATCTTGCAGGGGGTCGCCGTCATAGTATTTGTTTGTAACGACGGTGAAGGTGTCGATGCTATTGTCCAAATCTGCTTCGAGGCCCCATGCCCCGTCGAACAGTTTGACCCATCCGCCGCTGTAAGTGGTTGTGTATTGGTTTGCTCCGTCTGCAACAACCGATTGGAGAAAACCTTCTAAGTGCCAATTGTCGCCGATTGCCGAAATCTGATTTCCAGTCTGTCCGGGATTACCATCGGCCAAAAACAGTTCTTCC
>JBHJNC010000167.1:0-9909 GCA_048497675.1 Gimesia maris | reverse complement strand
GCTCAACGCCGCCGGCCGCATGGGACATGCACGGCTGGCCGTCGAACTGCTGACAACTGAAAGCCCGCTAAGGGCCTATCAGATTGCCCAGTATCTGAAAGACCAGAACCGTCAGCGGCAAAAATGCCAGCGGGATATTTTCCAGCAGGCCAAACAGCGCATCATTCAGGACAACCTCCACCACCCTGACCGCAAGACCATCGTCCTGGCAGATGAGGCCTGGCACTCGGGCGTTATCGGCATCGTCGCGTCACGAATCATCGAGGAGTTCTCGCGTCCGACCATTATGATTACCATCAACAACGGCAAGGCCCAAGGGTCGGGTCGGTCGGTCGAGGGCTTCAACCTCTATCAAAGCCTGTCGGCCTGTGCCGAACATCTGATCAGCTTCGGCGGGCATGAGATGGCGGCCGGACTTCGCCTTGAGACCGAGAAAATTCCGACATTTACCAAAGCCTTTGAAGAGTATGCCCGCAGTCAAATGCCCGCGGAGCTGACCCAATCAACACTCGATATCGACGCCGAAGCCCGAATTGGCGACTTTACCGACCGGATGATGGGTGAATTAAAACGGCTTGAACCATTCGGCCAGGGCAATCCTCGCCCCCTTTTCGCCTCGTGCGGGGTACGGCGGATTTCGCCGCCGCGCCGGGTCGGCGCCAAAAGCGAACACCTTCAGCTTGCAGTCACCGACGGCAAGACCTCCGTCCGCTGCATCGGATTTGATATGGGACACCTTGAAAAGAAAATCGTCGAGACCGACTGTTTCGATATCGCCTACGAGCCGCAATACAACACCTTCAACGGCAACACCGCCCTTCAATTCGTCCTGAGCGACATTCGATTTGAATAATGCTCGCCTGCAGCAATAAACCAAAGCGGGTTTGTTTTAAGCAGGATATCGAGAATCGCAACCTACTTTCCGCATTTTTTCCATTCCAGGATTTCCTGTGGCGTGGAAAGACTGCCGGCGGGGAGCCTGGTTAAAAGCATCTCGCTAAAGTCGGCGCGGGCGATGGATTCCAGCTCATGGGAATCAGAGCCGAAAATCAATTTGACTCCTGCATCGAGGGCGATTTCATAGATCTCGTGCCATTTTTCCACAAACTCCGGCTTAAGCCTGCCGCCGGTCAGTTCATTAATCTCCCACGCGATGCGGTTCTTTGCTGAGCGTTTGGCGGCCTTTTTAAAAACCTCCATTGCCGCTGTCCAGTTGCCCGAAGTCCCCATCGCCGCGGCAAAAAGACGTCCCGGATGCGCCAGGGTATGAATGCGCGGATTGGAGACGATGCCCAGCAGTGTGCTTTCCCAAAGCCGCATAAACGTCGGCTCATCCAGCGTACAATGCTCCGGCTTCCACGGGTAATTGCCGACAGTCGGGACATAATGAAATCCGGCGATCAGGTAATCAAGGCCGTCAATTAAATCCGAGGCCAGCCGGCCATCGACAAAATCCGAATCGACATCAATTTCAGCCCCAATCAGAACCGGAACCGAACAGGACACCTTCGCAAAATCATCGCGGATTTTGTCAATATTGGCCGCCGAGGCGTCATCATAGATATGGTCGGTAATCGCAAAACAATCGAGACGCAATTGCTCGACGCGCCGGCAAATCGCTTCAACGGTCATGCCGGGGGCGTGACCGCAATATTCGGTATGAATATGTACATCGTAACGCATCATAGGTCATCTACTCGTTTTAATTTTATCCACAGATACCAGCACATGACCGCCGCAGCCAGATAGCCGAGCGGCACAATCAATAGAACAAATTTCAGCCCCATCCGGTGCGCCACGGGCGCAAGCAGCCGCGGGGCAAACCCCGCAACCAGCCAGGTCCCGCCGACAATCAGCCCCATACGATTGCCGAGATTGCCGCCGCGTGAATGACGGGCCATACTAACCATCAGCGGATATGCCCCGTAGCACAGCAATCCCATTAACGCAACCAGCACCACGGAGGCGCGATGGTTGATCCACACGGGATACAGCAACCCAAACGGCACCCCGGCCGCCATCATCCAGGCACAGACCTTCAGCTCTCCCCAGCGAGCCGCCCGGCGCGAGACAACGATGCCGCCAACACCGCTGGCCAGGCAAAACAGCATCACCGAAAATCCTCCAAAAGTCAACTCAAAGCCCGCCTGATGCAGAGCCTGCGGTATCGCCCAGACTAAGGAGGCCGACGCGCTGCCCGCGACGATAGCCAAGATGTATATGGGCCAAAATGATATCTGCTGTTTTTCAGCCTCAGTCGAAGATTCTGTCTGCGACTCATCCCGGGCCATTTGGATGCGCATCAGCAGCAATATCAGTCCCACAAGAACACACGCCGCACAAAACGAGCTCATCGACTCAAAGCCCCAGCGATGAACCAATCCTGTCGCAATCCAGCCGCCAAACGCAAAACCGCCAACGCCGCCGGCCATAAAAATGGACGTACCTACCGCCGAAGAGATCTTATCCAGCGTATGCAGTGCACGCAAAAGTTCGGGGTGGGTCATTCCAATGCCAAGCCCGCAGATAAAGAGCATCGCTGTCAGCGGCCAAAAGGAATTCCGGTCCGCAGGCAGCAAGAACAGACCGCTGATAAACAGACAGCCCGCCAGTCCCAGATAAAGAAAGAGCGGACGCGTCTTATTGGAACGCAGATGGCCGGTTGCGATCTGGATGCCATTGGCGCCCAGTTGAAAAAACATCAGCAGCGTCGCTCCGGCTGAAAGCGTGAGATCGAAATCGTTCTGTATTTCAGGCAGCAGCGTAAATAACGAACCTGCAAGACTATCGGCGACAAAATGCCCCAGAGTCAGCGCTGCCAGAATAGTCCATTGACGACTGTGTGTCATTGTTGTCTGCCCGAATTAACCCGCTCCATAAATGCTTCGCCATCTGCCGGCACAGGCTTCAACCATGCACGGGGAATCAAAGGCTTTGCTCATATTTTCGGAGGTAAAGACCGCCTCGGGGCTGCCCACCGCCATGACCTGTCCGGATTTGAGCAGCAGAACATTATTGACCCAGCTTCCGACTTCTTCGATATGGTGTGTCACCAGCACAATGGTCGGCGCATTTTCCAACTGAGCCAGATGAGAAATATCCTGCAGGAAGCGATGCCGCGCCGCAGGATCAAGTCCTTCGCAGGGCTCATCCAGAATCAGCATCTGCGGTTTATGAATCAGCGCCCGCGCGATAAGTACCTTTTGCTGTTCGCCCTGAGACAACACGCTGAAACGCTGCTGAGCAATCGACTCGGCACGCAAGGCCGCCAAAGCTTCAGCGGCCCGTCGATATTCATCCTCCGTAAACGCACGAAACAGCCCCAGTGAGGCTTCAATGCCGGAAGCGACAATATCCAGCGCCCGATCCCCTGTTGGCAATTTCTGCTCGACAGCCATACTGACCCAGCCGATATGCTTACGCAGCTGGCGGATGTCACAGCGGCCGAAACTTCGCCCCAGAACCGTTACGTTGCCCATCGTGGGCCACTCGTAGCCGGTGATGATTTTCAGCAGGGATGTCTTGCCTGAACCATTAGCGCCCATCAGAGCCCAATGACTGCCTTTTTCAATTCGCCAGCTGACACCCGAAAGAATCATTCGACCCTGACGAACATAAGAGACATTATTCAGTTCGACCACCGCATGCGTCATAACAACTATACCGCAGAGACAAACTTTTTGCCCGTTAACCGTTCAAAAGCATCGATGTATTTGGCGCTGGTCTTTTGCGTAATATCGTCCGGCAGTTCGACACCGGGACCGGATTTGTTAAATTTGATATCTTCCAGATAATTGCGGACGAACTGCTTATCGAAGCTTTCCTGGTCACGGCCAGGCTGATACTTATCCGCCGGCCAAAAGCGTGATGAATCCGGCGTGAGTACTTCGTCAATCAGGATAATCCGGCCATCAATCTCACCCCATTCAAACTTGGTATCCGCCAAAATAATGCCTTTGGATTCGGCATAGGCACTGGCCTTTTTGAAGACCTCGATACTCTTTTTCTGAATGTATTCGGCTTTTTCCTTGCCGATGATTTTGACGGTTTCTTCAAAGCTGATATTTTCATCGTGCGCGCCCTGTTCGGCTTTGGTCGAAGGGGTGAAAATCGGCTCGGGCAGTTTATCGCACTGCTTTAGCCCAACCGGCAGCTTAATGCCGCAAACGGTACCCTGTTTTTGATATTCTTTCCAGCCGGAACCGGTGATATAGCCCCGAACAATACACTCCACCGGCAGCACACGGGTCTTTTTGACCAGCATCGACCGTCCAGTCAGTTGGTCTGCATAATCACAGAATGGCTTTGGATACTGCCTGGGTTCATCGGAAATCAGATGATTCTCAACCGTACCAGCCAGGAATTCAAACCAGAACTTAGAGATACGGGTTAATACCTGTCCTTTATACGGGATTCCCGTTTTCATAATGACATCAAATGCACTAATGCGGTCGGATGCTACCAGCAACATCTTGTCACCTAAATCGTAAATATCACGGACTTTACCGTGCTTTGGCGAAGTCCCAGGTATCTTCGTTTGCAGTATGATATTAGCCATAACAATTCTCCGATTAATTAAGGTATATATTCATTTCAACCCAAAGACCGAGCTAATATACCGACAAGAGCGGCATTTGGGAACACTAAAGTTTGATTTACGGTCCAGCACCATATTCCCTTATTATCAAATATATTTCTCCGTAATTATCTCAACTATTTCATCACACTGCCAGAACTCATCATTAGCTTGACCAACATAAGAAAATCTTATCGTAAAACAGCCCAAAAAACTCACTGCTTCGTGCCTTCTATGTTGCTATAGGCTTTCGGTATTTTTACCGATTCATTTTATGGTTTGCATTGACTTGACTTTGTGTCTTACATTTGATATAGTATGATTCTTCTGGAACAACTGAACGGACTTTCATTACCTCAGAATACTTTCTCAGGACATAAAATCAGGATAGTTTTATGTTCATTTGAGAACTGATCGGAAACAATTATGACAAAGAATGTAAGTAATCTGTGCGCTTATGCATCTTTTATTTCGGGTTTAAACGGCAGATTCGGAAATTATTTAAAAACGAATAGGCGTTCAATCGATGACCTGACGGACATCTCAGGACGCAGCAACGAACTCGCCAAGGCTGTATTGATCATAGCAATGGTCTTCTCAGGCTGCGCGGTATTTATCAACCTCGATGAACTGAAGGGTTTTTATCTTGATATTATATCCACCAAAGCAGGGGCAACCTATATCGCCTTTGGCAAGATGATATTTCTGATGTATTTTTCCGTCTTTATCTGGCGGCTGATGCTTTACAAACAATATAAACCGGCCAAAACCTGCACGAATGAAGAACTGATGTCGTGTACGGTTATCGTCCCTGCGTATAATGAAGGCAGACAGGTTCTTCATACGCTTCGCAGTGTTGTCCGCAGCGACATTCCCGCCGACAAACTGCAGATTATCGCAGTTGACGACGGCAGCAAAGACGACACCTGGCATTGGATTCAAAAAGCCGTCACGCAGTTTCCCGGACGAATCCAGGCCATTCGGCTTGAAAAGAACTGCGGCAAACGCAAGGCCCTTCATGATGGCTGTATGCTGAGCACAGGGCAAGTCATTGTGACTATCGACAGCGATTCGCTGATTGAGCCGCATACGGTTCGCCGGCTGATCAGCCCGTTTAGCCGAGAACAAAATGTCGGCGCCGTGGCCGGCTGTGTCAGAGTATTAAACCTTCATCAGGGCATCATCCCGCGGATGCTGGATGTGGCCTTTGCGTTCAGCTTCGATTTTTACAGAGCAAGCCAAAGCCAGGTCAACAGCGTGTTTTGCACCCCAGGGGCCCTGTCGGCCTATCTCCGAAAGCCGCTGATGAACAATCTGGACAGCTGGATGAACCAGACTTTTATGGGCAAACTGTCAACCATTGGCGAAGACCGGGCGATGACCAACTATATCCTCAAAGACGGCTACCATGTCAAGTTTCAGTCGGATGCAATTGTCTATACCAACGTTCCAGTCCGCTATAAGCAGCTTTGTAATATGCTGCTTAGATGGGCACGAAGCAATATCCGCGAGACCATTTTCATGGCCTCATTTATATTCAAACAATTCCGCAATACTTCACGCATCGGAAGCTGGGTCAACTTCATCACCAGCGTAGCAGATGTTGCGATTCCGAGACTGCTGATTACGCTGGCCGTGCTTTTTGCTTTTGCCCGACCGGATATGATCGCAGTCCAGCTTACCATTGGAGCACTCATCGCAACCGCAGTCCAGGGGACATTCTACTGTCTTCGCAGAAAAACAGGTGATGCGGTATGGGCATTTGCATATAGCCTGTTCGCAGCGTTTGCTCTCAGCTGGATTGCTCCCTATGCGATTGTTACTGCCGGGAATGGAAAATGGCTGACACGTGAAATCATTAAGACGGATACGAATAAACCTGCAGACCAAAAAATAACGATTGCCTCAGCTACACCTGCCGTGTAAATAAGGCAACCGCTATTATAACTTCCGAATTGGGATAATGGTTCTTAGCTGAAATTCGCCTCGATATGTTCGGTTTCGGATTCGAGCCTGAGCAACAGCTCGCGATCTGAGACAAATGTGTCGGTGATCATTTTGATATGCTGCTCTTTTCCGAGCAGAATGACCTTGAATTGACCCGGCAGGGCGTTAAACAGCTTACGCAGATATTCGCAGCTCTCAGCATCCACCTGCATATTTCCGATATGGCTTTCTCCCTGTTCAAAAATCTCTGCCACCACAAGCCCCTGCTCACGGAATATATTATCACATCCGTAAAGGAGCTCTTTCTGCACGCAATAGTTGTGATGACGATTATCGGGTGAAAACAAGAAAAGAAGACTATTTTTCGCCTTAAATCCATTCAGCCTCATACGTAATTCGGTCATTTTGACCCCCTTTCGGTTTTGGGGTTTCCATTACGATTTCTGTTCTCTGAATGATATCCGAGTTGTTTGTCAGATTATATAATAAACACCAAAAGAAATCAAAGAAAAACTTGCTTTAACGCAAATATATTTATTTTATACGAATTAAATCGTATTTTGTGCAACACTTAATCGTTTGAAAATCCATGTTTGCCCACAAGTTTGACAAAACGGCAGCCGCAGACTTCTGAGGCAATTAATTTTCCGCTTTGACTTTGAAATATTGTCAAAGTTTGATAGGTTGCCCCTCCAACAGGAGCGACCAAAATCCCTCCCTCTGCAAGCTGCAATGCAAGGGGTTGGGGTACATTCGGTACCGCCGCGGTAATCAGGATACGATTGAACTGGATTTGGGGGCCCGGCCAGCCGCAGCTGCCATCACCCACAGCCAACTCTACATTGTGGACCCCCAGATTCGCCAATATAGTATGAGCACGAGCCGAAAGCTCATCAAAACGCTCGATAGTGTACACCTTCCGGCAGAGGCGAGCCAGAATCGCGGTTTGATAACCAGAGCCTGTCCCGATTTCAAGCACTTCCTCATCGCCTTTTAACTCCAGACACTGCGTCATCAGGGCCACAATATAAGGCTGACTTATCGTCTGCCCCAGTCCAATCGGCAACGGATTGTCGTCATACGCACTATCCCTATACTGCGGAGGTATAAACAGCTCCCGCGGGGTCTCTGCCATCGCCTCCAGTACCCTGGGGTCGCGGATATCCCGCCCCACCAAATCACGGGTTAACATAGTTTCCCGCAGGGGAATATATCTATCTTTGGGATTCATACTGACCATACCTCTATTTTACGTCGTACGGTCAAAGTTGTAAACTACTGAAATGGATCCGTGTTATGAAAATAAAGCCCCGCGGCAAAGCCGCGATTCGAATAAAATAGATTGAATATCATAATGTCCAATAAGCGATAGGTAATAACCTGTTACAATAAAAACTGCCAGTTCACACCCGCAGCATTACAAAAGAAGGATAAATAAAAAAGGACAGCCCTGAAAGCTGTCCCTGTGATTTGAATGATCAATTAGACGGGGCGTTTTAACGTACCGGCGTCTTTGTGCAGCTTATACTCAATACTATCAACCAGAGCTTTCCAGCTTGCTTCGATAACGTTTTCCGACACCCCTACAGTGCCCCAGATGCTGTCCTGGTCGCGGCTTTCAATAATGACGCGAACCCGAGCGGCAGTACCGGCCTTGGCGTTGACCACACGGACTTTATAATCAATCAGGGTCATATCGGCCAGATTAGGGTAGAACGCAGAAAGTGCTTTTCGCAGTGCTCCATCCAGGGCATTGACCGGACCGTCGCCCTCGCTGACGACATGCTGCAGAACGCCATCGACTTTAAGCTTGACGGTTGCTTCGGTGACCATATTACCCTGCGGGTTGCGCTCAACATTGATATGGTATTTTTCAAGCTCAAAACACGGTTTGTATTCGCCGAGTTCTTTTTTAATCAGAATATCAAAACTCGCTTCGGCAGCCTCAAATTGATAGCCTTCATTTTCAAGATCCTGAACCGCCTGAAGAATCTTACGGGCCAGGGCTTTGTCGGTAATATTGACCTTCTTTTCCAGTTTATCCAGAACATTGGCCGCTCCGGACAATTCGGAAATCAGATACTTGCGGGTATTGCCGACCGACTCGGGAACCGTGTGTTCATAGGTACTTTGGTTTTTGCGCAGCGCGTCAATATGCAGGCCGGCCTTGTGAGCAAAAGCACTTTCTCCGACATACGGCATATTGATCGCCGGCGTCAGATTGGCAACTTCAAATACAAATCGAGACAACTGGGTGATGCCTTTGAGACGTTCTGCGCCAATGGTTTCATACCCCATCTTCAGCGACAGATTGGGAATAATCGTGCACAGATTGGCATTGCCGGTCCGCTCACCCATTCCATTGACAGTGCCCTGGATATGACGGGCACCGGCACGAACGGCCGCCAAACTGTTGGCTACCGCACAATCGGTGTCATTATGGCAATGGATGCCGATTTCGATGCCGGCAATGGCTTTGACAACCGCCGAGGTAATCGCAAAGATATCTTCCGGCAGCGACCCGCCGTTGGTATCACAAAGCACCAGGCTCTTTGCCCCAGCTTCGGCGGCTGCCTGCAAAACCTTTATGGCGTATTGAGGGTTGGCTTTGTAGCCGTCATAGAAATGTTCCGCGTCAAAGATTACCTCTTTGCCGTTCTGTTTAAGATACTTGACCGAATCGGCACAGACTGCAAGGTTTTCCTCAAAACTGCAGCGCAGAACGGTTGTAACATGCAAATCCCAGCTTTTGCCGACTATCGTACAGGCCGGCGCCGCAGCTTCCAGCAAGGCCCGGATGCCGGCATCATCGGCAACCGCATTGTTGGCGCGACGTGTACTGCCGAAAGCTACCAGCTTGGCTTTCTTCAGCGGCGTTTCGGCAAGACTCTGGAAAAACTGAGCTTCTTTGGGATTACTCTGAGGGAATCCGCCCTCAACGTAATCCATGCCGAACTCATCCAGTTTTCGGGCAATCAGCAGCTTATCCTCAACCGAAAAGCTAACCCCCTCGGCCTGCATTCCATCCCGCAGGGTTGTGTCATAAATAACTATTTTTGCCATATTTACACCTTTTTTTCTGAATTTATAGGCTCATGATTATAGGTCATTACACTCAAAAAGTAAAGCGGCAACCCCAGATAGAAACACTGAAATAGCGTTTATCCTGAGACATTAACCGCGCTTTGAACGCATCAGAAGTGCGATAATTACCAATTAATCAGGATAAATACCCATAGCAAAATCCTCATCAAGTCGATTGCGAAGCTTTCCGAAAGGATTATGCGGTTGAAAGAACCGATGTAATTCCTACTATTCGAGAGGTATTAAAAAAGAATGAAAATGACCTTAAAAACGAAACTATTGGTTAATGGATTAATATTAAC
>JBHJNC010000166.1:0-2983 GCA_048497675.1 Gimesia maris | reverse complement strand
CTTTTGGCAGGTTGGCAATGACGGTTGCCCTGGCCGATGGTTTGGCACGCAAATGTGGAATCGGGCAATCCGGCAGTTATGATACTCCGGACCAAATTGAAGCCTTGTCACGGCTGCTGCAGCTTAACGAAGCACATAGATCTCAGATTATCCAGGAGCTTCCTGCACAAGTTGACCGTCGATGTCAGCTTTTGGGCCTGAGTAATCCGAATAAGGCCTGTGAGTATTATGAAGGGATTCACCAAGCCGCAGCCCAGTTTGCCAGAGACAACAGCAAGTTGAGCGAAGAATCCCGTAATGGGATTAATACCGCGGTTTTAGCCGAACCGGTTCGTTTATTTTTGGCTTCACTGTCCGCAGGTGGTTCTCCGGATCAGGCGGCCGGACGATTCGCCTTGTGTTTACAAAAAACAATTTCCGCTCAGGCAGTGATGGTTTTGATTTGGCCGGAACAGCCTGAAGGGCCTGTTGAAATCGCGGTTGCAGACCGTAATGAAACGGTAGAGGTTATGGTGCTTCCCGTTCCGGATGCGAATATGCTGAAACAAGCTCCTTTTAAAGATGGATTTGCTCTTGTTCCAGCTCTGGAGCAATTTGGGTGGTGTGTTGAGCAAGCACGCTTTCTTAACGCCTCACAAATGTTAGCTGCGCCGCTGCTGATATCCGGAAAGCTGGTGGGAGTTGTGTTCTTCCAGTCAGAAAAGGAAGTGCAAAGCAACCTGCTTGAACTGCTTTGCGGGATTGGGGCTTCGGCGATTGCAGCTGCAGGTGCTTTTCGCCGTCAGCAGGAACAGGCCGAACAGATGCTGGATATGATGAATAAATTGCGGCAGATCGGCAAAGAACTGACGGAGTCTCAGTCACTGTCGGCCATAGCGGAGATGGCCGCCGGGGCAGCGCATGAATTGAATAATCCGCTTGCAGTTATATCCGGCCGGTCGCAGCTGTTAATTCAAAGCGAAACGGATCCGAATAAAAAAGAAATACTTGAACAGATTGAACAGCGGGCCAGAGAAATATCCGATATTGTGACGGATATGATGCAATTTGCACGGCCGCGTGAACCTTACAAACAGCTTATTTCGCCCCAGAATCTGATAATTGAGGCGATTGATAAAACTCAGGCGGCGCTTCAGATTAAGCATCTGCAGGCCGACCAGAGAGGTATAGATGGCCTGCCGGATGTCTTTGTGGACAGGCCCCAGATGCTTACCGCCCTGATGCACATTTTATCCAATGCGATGGAGTCGTATGCAGCAGGGTGTGGGCCGATATCTATTGCAGGCCAATGCCTTGCTCAGGAAAACAGTGTCGAAATTCAGATTACCGATCAGGGCTGCGGTATGGATCAAACCGTTTTGCAGCAAGCAATTAAACCGTTTTTCTCCGCAAAGCCGGCGGGACGCAAACGCGGAATGGGACTTGCTCACGCTCAGCGGCTTTTGGCTCTCAATGGTGCGGGCCTGCATATTACAAGCCAACCCGGCAAAGGAACCACAGTAACGATCCGTTTGCCCAGAGTCTAAAATGAACAGAGCGATTGTTATCGGCGCAACGTCAGGTATCGGCAGGGGGCTGGCGGAGCTATTGGCCAAAGAGGGTTTTCGTGTCGGCATTACAGGCAGGCGGTTAGAGCTGCTTGAATCACTCCGCGCGACCAATCCCGATGCGTTTCTAATTGAGTCCATGGACATTACCCGTGTTGATGAAGCACGTTCCGTTTTTAATCGGTTGGTTGATAGAATGGGCGGAGTTGATCTGGTGGTGGTCAATTCCGGGATGGGCAAACGCAACGAAGAATTAAGCTGGGATATTGACAGGCAAATTATTGAGACCAATATTCTTGGGTGTACCGCCGTTGCCAATGCTGCGATGCATGTCTTTTTTAAGCAGGGCTTTGGTCATCTGGTTGGAATTTCCTCGATTGCCGCTCTTCGGGGCAGCCGATATGTGCCGACTTACCCTGCGTCAAAAGCATATCTGTCGACTTATCTGGAAGGACTTCGGCATAAGGTCAAACACGAAAAATGGCCGATTACCATCACGGATATTAAGCCCGGCTTTGTCGATACCGTGATGGCACAGGGCGATTATGTCTTTTGGCGGGCCCCGGTTCAGAAAGCGGCTCTACAAATCTATGATGCAATCCGCAAAAAGAAAAAGGTTGCCTATATCACCAGGCGGTGGCGGCTCATCGCCTGGGTGCAGAAATACCTGCCGGATTTCCTCTATTATCGGGTTTAAGCTCGGATTAACGGGGTTGTAAAATCAGATAAATAACAAACATTGCCAGCATTACTGCGCCTTCCCAGCGTCCAATGCAGTGCCGTTTGCCGACGAACAGAGTGGCAAACAGTATGACCGTGGCAATAATCCCGACATATAGACTCAGTGTCATATCCGATGGAACCGGAATCGGGTACAGTGTGGAACTGATCCCGAGTATTAGAAAGATATTGAAAATGTTGGAGCCGACGACATTTCCCACGGCGATATCTGCTTTCTTCTTATACGCCGCAACCAGCGAAGTAGCTAATTCCGGAAGGCTTGTTCCAACCGCAACCAGCGTAACGGCAACAAACCCCTTGCCGAGATTGAGCCGTTCTGCAATTGCAATGGCCCCTTCAACAACCAGTTTGCCGCCGATAATCAACAGTCCAAGCCCCAGCAGGATAAATACCGCGGACTTGACCGGAGGTATAGTTCTATGTTCCTCCGCTTCGGTGATTTGAGGCAGATCTTTGGCCATCCCGGCGATATATGTCAGGAAAATAGTGAACATCCCCAATAAACTGAATCCTTCGGTACGACTAAGGATATTGATGCCGGCTCCATCCAGCACCGTATCCATCGCCATCACCAATAATAAAAGCTGGGCCAATAGGCTGAATGGAATTTCTTTCCAGACGGTGCTGCGCTGAACTGATAACGGACAAAGTATAGAAGATAGACCCAGAATCAGAAAAATATTGCAGATGTTGCT
>JBHJNC010000165.1:0-2199 GCA_048497675.1 Gimesia maris | reverse complement strand
AAAGAGGTTATATCGTAATCTATTGTATGATTGACGAAACATCGGGAAATCGGTATTATTACCATTACGACGGCCTTGGGTCGGTGGCTGCTCTTTCAAAATATAATACGTCGCTGGGGCGTTCGGAGATTGTCGAGGCGTACTGCGATGATGCGTTCGGGCGGAAAAGTTCTTGGTTCTTAGACTGGTGGAATGCCTGCGGCAGGGAATTTATTTAGAACCAGGATTGAAAAATAGCGACAGGCGCCAATTAAATAGCGATGGGAACAAAATAATAGGTGACTGTCCCGAATGGCGGTTGCTTAAGGCCATTAAGTAAAAAGGTCTCCCGTAGCCGATAAGAGAATAGTGTGCTTAAGACTGTTCTTTTACCAACCCAAGGAGACCTGTACAATGACTACTGAATCTATCGTCGCAATGCCCGAAAAATCTTCAACAATTTCGTCTTATCTGGAATCGCTCTCTCTCAATTCCATCCGCCGTATCCTCCCCGATCAGGCCATTGTGCAAGCCTGCCGGCAAGCAGGATATGACTTTCGTCATCGGCTGATTACGCCGGTAGTCGTTGTGATGCACATGCTGCTGGCGGCGATTTGGCCGGAAGCGTCTTTCAATGCCTCCTGGCAGGTGTTATGGAGTATCTTTAAAAGCCATTGCCCCCACCTGTCGAATTTAGACCCCTCTCGCGGTACGGTTACCAACGCACGAGGACGCGTGTCGCTGGCTGTCTGGCAGAACTTGTTTGCCTGGATTTCCCAACAAGCCCAGCGATTATCTGAGCCGTGGTCGCGGTGGCGGGGTCATCGGGTGGTCTTGATGGATGGAACCTGTGTATCCATGCCGGATACGCCGGGATTGCAATCGGCATTTGGTGCACCAACGGGCTATCACGGCAAGGCGCGGTATCCTGTTGCCCGATTCGTCGCAGCATCCCTGGCGAATACCCAGACCGTGATATCCTACACCCTGGGCGGCTATCGTCAGGACGAGAATGCGCTGGCTGAACCGCTGCTTAAAACCCTTGAAAAAGGTGATTTATTGCTTGCAGACCGCCATTTTACCGCCGCCCACTTCTATGTGCGATACCAGCAGGTCGGGCTGGAATTTCTGACCCGCATCCATCATCGATTAAAGCTGTCTCGGATTAAACGGCTGATTTCATACAACAAACACGATTTCATTGGACGGCTGAAAATCGGAGAAACTTACCGCCGGAAAGATCCCACTCTGCCGACATGGATCGCCGTCCGTTTTATTTGCGCCAGAGTGGTCATTCGAGGCCGCATCCAGTCGATCTGGCTGGTCACCTCGCTGCTGGACGCCGAGCGTTACCCGGCGGCGGAGATGATGGCGTTGTATGCCCGCCGCTGGCGAATTGAGATGTTGTTTAAGGAGTTGAAAATAACCCTGTCGGCGGATGTCTTACGCAGCCAGAGTCCTGAAGGGATTGGCAAGGAAATTGCCGCCCGATTGACGGCAATCAATGTGGTGCGAAGCATTATGCTCGAGGCGGCTGCGGACCATGGAGTGGAAGACCCGCTGCGATTGAGTTTTGTCTTTGCGATTCGGGCCATCCTGAGCTTTGCTCCAGCGCTGGCTATTGAGCCATTCTGGAAATTGCCGGCGATTTATCAGGCGATGCTGCGCGAAATCGCCGCTCATACGGCGCCTTTTCGACCGGGACGAAATGAGCCGCGACGGATACGAAGGGAACGAAACAAATATCCCCAATTAAAAACAACGCGGGCCGAATGGAGGAAAGCCTATGCCGCTTAAGCAACCGCCATTCATGACTGTCCCCTATTTTCCTGCCAGTTAGCTGGCGCATCCGAAAAAAAGCTTGCACTATCGCTTGGCACACAACTTGTTAATGAGCAACCATTTAGGCACGGATTAATTTTTGTACCACACGACGTCTGAATTTTTTACAAACTCATCATTAGTATAAACACCAATTACACAACCTTTGCTTTTATCAATAAAAACAACAAAATCATCGGGTGCTAACATTAAATGATGTTCAAAAAAATATATCGCGTAATACTTTTTACCCCTCAAACTATATTCTTCATTTTTTTTAGGATTCCGAGAGGAATAAGCAATCCAAGTAGCACAGTCAGGTTCATATATATATCGAATTTCTTTTGATTTATATAAATCTGATTTTAATACATATTTTTTCGCAATCTCGATAGCCTG
>JBHJNC010000164.1:0-3160 GCA_048497675.1 Gimesia maris | reverse complement strand
TTCAGACCATCACCAGGCAAGGCAAGGTCGAAGCCTCTGTCAGCCGGGCACTGGTAGCGGCCAAGATGCTGCTGCGGTTCGGCCTGATGACCGGGGTGGTAACCGAGAATTTCCTGACCAGCCTGGAAGGTCCCAAGCTCTGGAAGAAAATCCCCTCGGTAGCGGGCAAAGAGCAGGTCTTTAAACTGCTGGACGCCCCGACCCCCGAAGACCCCTACTATCTGCGGGATAAGGCGTTGCTGGAGGTTCTTTATGCCACTGGAGCGAGGGCCTCAGAGGTCGTGGGCCTAAAGATCCGCGATGTCAACTTCGCCGTAGGCTTTGTCCGGTGCTTCGGCAAAGGCAGCAAAGAACGCATCGTCCCGCTCGGCAAGGTCGCATCCAATGTCATCCAGCAGTACATCGCCGAACTGCGTCCGCAATTGGCAAAACCCAAAAGCCCCGACAACCTGTTCCTGTCGCGTACCGGCGGCCCGATCGATCGTATCGACTTATGGCGAATCGTCAAGCGTTACGCCCTGCGGGCCGGGATGCCCAAGAACCTGACCGTCCACACGCTGCGGCACTGCTTCGCCACCCACCTGCTGTCCGGCGGAGTCGATTTGCGAAGCCTGCAGGAAATGCTCGGCCATGCCGATATCCGCACCACACAGATTTATACTCATGTCGACAACGACCGTCTGAAATCCATCCATAAGAAATTCCACCCCCGGCCGTAATTTTTTTGCTTGACGAAATCGGGTGCTGTTAGGAAAATGTAAGGATGACTGCGGTCATTACACAACCCAACACGATTGAAAAGCTGCAAACGCTCGGACGCGATGGGCAATACGACCTGGCCTGCGCCTGCGGGACGGGCGACGATGAACACCGCCAGCGCGGAGCGGATGGCAACTGGATTTATCCGGTCGCCCTGTCCCAGGGCGGCAAGACCGTCCTGTTTAAAACCCTTATTTCAAACGCCTGCGGCAACGACTGCCGCTATTGCCCGCTGCGCGGGGATAACGACGTCCGCCGCTGCACGCTGGGGGTCGAGGAAACCGCCAACTTCTTTATCGATAACCTCAATGCCGGCCGGGTCTTCGGGATGTTCCTCAGTTCGGGACTGACCGGCAGCCCCGATACCGCGATGGAACGGATTAACGCGATAGCCAAAATCGTCCGCAAAAAACACCGCTTTCGAGGCTATATTCATCTGAAAATTCTGCCTGGGGCCTCGCCTGCCGCCATCGAAGAAACGCTGTCGCTGGCAAGCTCGGTTTCCATCAACATCGAAACCCCCGGGGCCGAATACCTCGCCAAATTGTCCGACCGCAAAGACTTTATAAAAGATATTGTCGAGCCGATGAAGCTGATTAGCCGACTGACGGCCAAAGGGGCCAGGTATGAGCGGGTCTGCCAGACGACCCAGTTTATCGTCGGGGCCGCCGGCGAAGACGACAAGCAGATTGTCCGCTATATGGGTCGCCTTTATGGGGGATTGAAGCTGGACCGTGTGTATTTCAGTGCATATCAGTCGCTGGCCGGTTCGCCGTCGCTGCCGGGCGATGTTGAGCTGCCGACCCATCGGCTGACCCGTGAACACCGGCTGTATCAGGCGGATTTTCTGATGCGGCGGTATGGATTTGCCGACTCGGATATTTTGTTTGATGATTTCGGGAGATTATCGCTCGACAAAGACCCCAAGCAGACCTGGGCCGAGGCGCACCCGGAATTCTATCCGGTCGATATCAACCGCGCCGACAAACAGGCCCTGCTGCGTATCCCGGGCTTAGGACCCCGCACGGTCAAGACGATTCTCAAATACCGCAAAACCGGCCGCATCCAGAGCCTGGAAGACATTATGCGCCCCGGCAAACTCCTCCAAAAAGCCCGCAACTACACCACCTGCTCCTAACCACCCCCAAAAGCCACACCCGCCCTCGGGCAAATGTAAGGCGGGTTTTGTCGCTTGCATCTGTTTGGCAATTATGTATAATTTTGCCTGTGTCAAATAATGTCGCTGGGCAAAAATAATTCCGCGTGGGCACAGCCGACCCTACCGCCCGGAGTTAATCTCGTCAAGAATGTCATAGCTTTGACCAGACATTCGAAGTTCGAGTTCTTTTTTTGCCTTTTCAAGGGCTTCAACTTCTAAAGGCACCCGATTAAATTTTAGGATGTCTTCTGATTTTCCGAAATACACCTGTGCCTTCTGATAATCACCATGCTCTGTAAAAAGTTGCCCTAAATAGGTATAATCCGTTGCCCTATTAGGCGACTTTGGCGGGAGGCTTTCCACATCAGCTAACATCTTTCTTTCTTCTTCTTCAATATCATCATACTCTTTGAGATTATTCTTAAAATGAGCATTTACCCAGAATCCTTCTGGTTCAATTTCATAGTATTTTTTATAATACCTGTTTGCCCTTGCAGGATTTTCATGCTGATACAATCTACCCAGATAATAATACGCTGACGCGTCTTTGGGATTTTGTCTGATCTTATCTATCCATTGTTTTTCTGTAAGACTGTATTTATCATAGTTATATTTCCACACGCCCTGATCTTTTTTCATCACAATTTCTATAAAAGGACGCCTTCCTACTCCGACAATTCCAGTAGTTATTACAAGCCCAACCTCTGCCGTATCCACATCGATAATCTTTTCACACTCTGCTTTAATTCCAGCCATTGTCATTGACATCGCCGTTTTTTCATCCGCTCCTGTTATTGCTAACCGAACCTTGGAGTTTTTTTCATCTTCAGATATTTCCGGCGAAAAATAGATTATTTTTTTCAACATTTCAATGTCACCTTTTTCTCGCGACTTTAGATACAAAGCCATGATCTCTTTGGGCGACATTTGTTTTATGTCTTTTACCTTAAAAGGGTTAAGATAGAAAATTAAAAAAACCGCTACAATTAAACAAAGTATAATTATCCCTTTTATCTTCATAGTTTTCACCTTAAATTACTACTATTGTCCTTTTAATTGGCTTCCTATTGTACCGAGAACCCATAGCCGGCAGAGTGCGTTATGCTCACTCCTATTTTTATTTCACGAGTTCATCCCGAATTCGTCGTAATTCTTCCGTGCTGGGCACCCAACTTTCTTTGCCGTCGTGAAGAAGCCACATTCCATGAATAGCATCTTGGATATCTGTTGGTATTTGCCCCC
>JBHJNC010000163.1:0-17890 GCA_048497675.1 Gimesia maris | reverse complement strand
AAATCCGGCAATCAATTAAGATTCTGCCGGATATCGACCGAGCTTTGGAAGGCATAGGTACTTTGATGCAAAGATAGAATTAACCGAAGCAGGCACAAACCCATAAATAAAGGCCGCGAGGGCGACATACCCTTGCGGCCTTTATTTATCAAACAAATACTGCCGATTAGTGATAAAAATGACGCGTTCCCGTAAAGACCATCGCCATACCATGCTTATCCGCACAGGCAATGACTTCGTCATCTTTTTTCGACCCGCCGGGCTGAATCACACAAGCAATACCCGCTTTGGCGGCATTTTCGACATTGTCCGGGAATGGGAAGAATGCATCCGACCCCATCGCTGAGCCTTTAGCCATTTGCCCGGCTTGCTTAACCGCCAGCATCCCCGATTCGACACGGTTCATCTGGCCGGCCCCGACACCAACCAGCCGCTTGCCGTTGACTAAGGTAATCGTATTGCTCTTGACGTGTTTGGCAACCAGCCAGGCAATACGCAGATCTTCGAGCTGCTCTTTAGTCGGCTTAAGCTTGGTCGGGAAGGTCAGTTTCTCCGGCTCCCAGCCGATTAAATCACGCCCCTGAACCAGCAGGCCGCCAACCATACAGCGGACATCCATCTGGCCTGCATCCACAACCTTGCGATCGATTGGGCCGGTTTCCAAAAGGCGAACCCGCTGTCCCCACTCTTTCAGCGTACGTATCACTTCAATCGCATCCGGATCATAGGACGGAGCGACAATGACTTCGGCAAAAAATCCAGCTGCCCCGCAAGCTTTTCCAAAGCGGGCATAGGATTCCATAATTACGGTCGCCAATTCCTTGTTAACATTTCGGTTTAGAGCGATGATGCCGCCAAAGGCGCTGACCACATCACCCAGATAGGCCTTCTCATAGGCCTTGGTAATATCCGCATCGATTGCACAGCCGCAGGGATTCATATGTTTAACAACCACAGCCGCCGGCTCATCAAACTCTTTGACCAGTTCAAACGCCCCATTGGCATCCATCAGATTATTGAAACTGATAGGTGTACCGCCATTGAGCAATTTGGCTGTTCCCACGCTGACTTCTCTGGCTTCGGAAAGACGATAAAAAGCCCCCTTTTGATGGGGGTTCTCGCCATAGCGAAGTTCCTGATCTTTTTTCAGGGAGATCGTCAGCCGGTCTGGGAATGTTTCACCTGCCTGTTCATTGAGGTATTTGGCAATCGCCGCATCATAAGACGCGGTCAATGCAAAGGCGGCACGGGCACATTCTTTACGCAATCCCAGTGTTGTGCAGCCATTATTGGCCTTCATTTCAGCCAAAACTTTGGCGTACTGGAATGGCTGAGTAACGATCGTCACATACAAATGATTTTTCGAAGCCGAGCGAACCATACTGGGGCCGCCAATATCAATATTCTCGATCGCATCTTCAAAGGAACAATTGGGCTTGGCTACCGTCTGCTCAAACGGATACAAATTCACACAGACCAGATCTATCGCCTCGATACCATGCTGCTTCATCGCCTGGGCATGGTCCGCTTTGTCCCGCAGCGCAAGCAGTCCCCCGTGAATCTTGGGATGGAGGGTCTTAACACGACCATCCATCATTTCCGGAAAACCCGTCACCGAATCGACGCTGACGACATTTAAGCCCGCCTGGGCCATGGCCTTGGCCGTCCCGCCGGTACTGATGATCGTAACCCCCATCGAAACCAATTCCCTGGCAAATTCGATCACGCCGGTTTTGTCGGAAACACTGATTAACGCTCGTTTAATTTTTACATTCATTGCAAATCAATTCCCATCCATAAAAGACAAATATTATTTTACACTCACCGCCGCCGCCTGTATCTGGCCATTATCATTTGCCAAATAAATCGCCGCATCGGTCGTATTTACCGCAAACCTGGAAATCCCTGCGACATTAATCGAGACTTGCTCTTTACCGGTATTATTATCCATCACCGTCATTACACCGGGTTTTACATAAACATAGGCGAGCGGCCCGTTTTCCGCAAGAACCGAAAAACCGCTGGCCAGATTCCATGCGGCCTTGCCGGTTTGCTTATCCACAGCATACAATCCTGAATTAGCCGCATAGACATAAACACACGAGTTCCCGATAATGAGCGGATTTTCGATTTTATCGCCCGCGAAGAACGGTTTATCCCATGCCAGCTTTCCATCGTCGCAGCGAATCTTATAGACCTTGGTATCGATGCCCCCTGCATAAATATAGTCGCCGTCCTTGACCAGCGGGACAACCATTTGTCCGGTCAGATTATATTGCCAGAGTTTCTGAGCCGAATCCGTTTTCATCGAAACGATGTTTCCAGCCTTGGTCCCGAACCAGACGGCTTGATCTGATGCAATCACCGTATAAATCACCGAATCATTGTCCGCTGAAGCCATAAACGTCATCACGCCTTTTTCTGCGTTAAAGACATAAAGCCGACGGTCCGAACCGCAGACATAGATATACTGCGTATTGCGGGCGATTCCGCCATAATTACTGCCCAGATGCTCCAGTTGAACCGTTCGCTCGATCACTCCAGAGGCGGGATTGAAAACTCTGACTTCCTGACCGATCAGAAACACGCTCTTGTCCTGATAATGAAGCGGCGGCTGGATCGGCAGTTCGGGGATCGCCATCTGCATCATCGACCGCACCGCGCCGGTTGCACGGTCAATACAGAAAAAGAAATTGCGGTCTGTCAGTGCATAGAGATAGCCCTGAAAGACAAACAGTCTATCAAGTTTTTCCTTGCGGTTTAACGGGAGCTGTACCTGCCAGGAGGATTGGAGCGAGGCCTGTTCGAGCAGCGCTGAGGTGACCAATTGTTCCTGAACTGCGGCAGACAGCAAACCCGACACGACAAACATAAAAAAAATAAGTCCACATTGAATACCACGCATCGTACTGCCTCCAAATTTAGCTTAACTCTAAATAATCGCTCAATTTCATCTGATGTTCTATTTCAAAAGACCGCATCCGTTCGATACGTTCAATATCATCTTTAATACGATTGGCTAATTTGAAAATATAGGGTTTGCCTTCCAGACGATTCTGAAGATCTTCCAGCATTGGTTCCCAGCGGTCGCCATAGAGCTGGGCCTTTAAAATCACCAGCATCCGATGTTTATCATCGAGAACATCCAGAAATTCCCGAACCACAGGATCTACCGACTCATACCCTTCCGACAGTTTTTTTTTGTGGATTTCGGCCATAAGACAGCTCGATCAAACAGGTCCCAAATATAGACTTAAGGCGTAACAACGCTATTATCCGCCAAAACGAATTTAAAGTGGTCCTTTGGCTGGTATCCTAACCCCAAATACGTGAAATTGCAACTGTTTTTAAGCTGTCTGCCCCCAGCGTTCTTCGGTGTAACTATTAAGGATAAAACGGCTTACTTTTCAACTGCCGACCGCTGGCCGCACATTTCCGCCATCCGCAAAATCAGCTTGCTTCGCCTGACTTCGATGTTTCCAAAGTGCACTTGTGAATAATCTTGACCTGTAACCACTTCTTGAGCATGAGAAATCATCTGTTTTACTTTTTCTGGACTTATCCCATCGAAAGTCGTCGCATGATACGCCAAAACAGTCAAATTATTCTCACTGAATCGGGCAAATCCGCCCTCCAGCACAAAAAAACTATCCGGCCGGTCCGGAATCCCGCGGACCTGCATAACCCCCCAATTTAGCCCGGTCAGCAACGGACAATGGTTTCGCAACACCCCCCGCTCACCATCTGTACACGGAATCACAACCGAAGCCGCCCGGCATTCAAGCAGCTTGGCCTTCGGAGTCAGCAGCACAACATGCAAAACAGGTTTTGTCACAATTCCAACCACAATCAATCCTTTATTACCAGTTTAGGCTGTTTATTTCTTCTGGGCCTTCAGTTGGGCTTCTTCAATCGCTCCGATGTACATAAATGCCTGTTCGGGCAGATGATCCCATTGGCCTTCGCAGATCTGTCTGCAGCTGCTGACCGTTTCAGAGGCGGTAACATATTTGCCTTCCAGGCCGGTAAATTCACGCGAAACAATAAACGGCTGCGAGAAGAATCGCTCCAGCTTGCGTGCCCGGTTGACAATCTGCTTATCTTCGCGGCTTAATTCATCAATACCCAAAATCGCGATGATATCCTGCAGACTCTGATACCGCTGCAGATATTCAAGTACTTTTTGTGCCACTTCATAATGCTCTTTGCCGACGATATTCGGATCCAGAATACGGGACGAGCTTTCCAGAGGATCGACCGCCGGATAAATGCCCTTTTCCGTAATCTTTCGGGACAAGACCACCGATGAATCCAGATGGGCAAACGTCGTCGCTGGAGCCGGGTCTGTCAGGTCGTCAGCCGGAACATATACCGCCTGAACAGAAGTAATCGCACCTGAGGTTGTGGATGCGATACGCTCCTGAAGCTGGCCCATTTCACTGGCCAGAGTCGGCTGATAACCTACCGCACTGGGAATGCGTCCAAGCAGCGCGGACACTTCCGAACCGGCCTGGGAAAAGCGGAAAATATTATCAATAAACAGCAGCACTTCGCCGCTGCCGGTTTCACACAAATACTCCGCCATTGTAAGAGCGCTTAATCCAACCCTAAGACGCGATCCCGGCGGCTCATTCATCTGTCCAAAAACAAGGCAGGTATTATCCAAAACGGTCATTCCTGTATCGCCGATTTTGGTCTTCTGCATTTCCAGCCACAGGTCATTGCCTTCGCGAGTTCGTTCCCCAACGCCGGCAAAAACCGAATAACCGCCGTGCTGAGTGGCAATACGGGCAATCAGTTCCTGAATCAGCACGGTCTTGCCGACGCCGGCCCCGCCGAACAATCCTGCTTTTCCGCCTTTGACGAAGGGACACAGCAGATCGACGACTTTAATGCCGGTTTCAAACATTTCCGACTTGGCCGTCAGCTGGACAAACTTAGGGGGCTTACGGTGAATCGGCCGGGTTTGTTTGGGTATAATCGCCGGACCGCCGTCTACGGGCTTGCCCAGAAGATTAAGAACACGACCCAGTGTTTCTTTGCCAACCGGAACCTGCAGAGAACTGCCGGTATCGACCACATCCATCCCGCGGCGAAGACCAAACGTACTGCCCAAAGCAACCGCACGTACGCAGCCCCCGCCTAAATGCTGCTGGACTTCACCGACAAGATCAATCGTCATGCCCCCAAATTCGCCCTTGACTTCCAGAGCATTATATATCGCCGGCATCCGCTCGGCATGAAATTCAGCCTCGAATGTACTTCCAACTACCTGTGTAATACGACCTGTATTTGCCATAATCTTACTCGTTTAAACACCTATCCGCCACCGGCCGAAACCATCACAACATTTATTTTTGTGCCGCTCCGACGCCGGTGATAATATCCAGCAATTCCATTGTAATCTGCCCCTGTCGGGCACGGTTATATTCTTTCGACAGTTCGCCGATCATCTCATCGGCATTCTCACTGGCGTTACGCATTGAAACGACACGCGCCAGATATTCGCTGGTCATCGCCTCAAGGAAACATCCGGCAATCGCTGAACGAACAATCATAGTCGCCAGCGTTTCAAACATATCTTCCGGCTTATCGCTCAGCAGAAAATCCTCAAACGCCAATTCCCACGGCCAAATCACAGTCGCCCGTGTGGTCAAATCATCAATCAGATCCGAAATCGGCAGCAGGGTCAGCGTCTGCACACGCTGTGCGGACTGCGAATGGAATCGGTTATATATCACCCCTAACCGTCCGATTCGACCGGCCATATATTCTTTGATGAAAAAATCCGCGATTTTATTGGCCTGCTCGGCAGTCGGCATTTCTTCAAAATCCGTGTAAACCCCGGCCGGCACAATCTTGCGATGTTCCAGATAATTGACAACCTTGCGGCCTTTGGCGTATATCTGCAAATTACGGTTAAACCGAGACGCCATTTTCTGATGCGTATCAATCTGGCGGAACACGTCCGTGTTGTAGCCGCCGCAGAGCCCGCGGTTGCTGCCGATGGCAATAATCGCGTTGGTGCGCGAAGAATTCTGCAAAATCACAGGGTGCTTGATTCCTTCAGAAGCGGTAATCATCAAATACGCCAATTGAGCCAGTGCGTCAAAGTATTCTACACCCTGAATCCACTGATTATAATATTGGCGATACCGCACCGCCGCGATGGTTTCCATCGTGCTGGTAACTTTACTGATATTCGTCGCGGCTTTTTTTCGCCCCAGAATGTGTCGTGTATTTGCCATCGGAGATTGATATCGCTATCCGCCGAAACTGAATTTATAAATCGTCTTATAGGTCAAAACCGCCTCATTCAACCCGGCAAGCAAATCATCGCTGAGCTGACCGGTTTTATTGAGTTCGTCCAGATACTCACCGGCTTCGAGCTTCAGCCACAACAGCAGCTCACTGAGGAAATGCTCAACGCGGGATACATCGATTTCATCCAGTGCCCCGCCTGAACCGGCCAGAATACTAATCACTTCTTCGGCAACGCTCATCGGAGAAAATTGCTTCTGTTTGAGCACCTCGACCATGCGATAGCCGCGGTCCAGCTGCTTTTGAGCCATTTCATCCAGGTCCGTTCCAAGACGGGCAAAGACCTGCAGTTCACGGAACGACGCCAAATCCAACCGCAGCTTGGGAGCCACTTTTTTCATCGCCTGCGGCTGGGCAGCGCCGCCTACGCGGCTGACACTGATACCCACATCCACCGCGGGCCGAACGCCGGCCAAAAACAAATCACGCTGCAGATAAATCTGGCCGTCCGTAATCGAGATAATATTGGTCGGAATATAGGCCGAAACCTGCCCTTCCAGCGTCTCTACAATCGGCAGGGCCGTCATCGAACCGCCGCCAAGCTCGTTGGAAAGTTTGACACTGCGTTCCAGGAGCCGACTGTGCAGATAGAAAATATCGCCCGGAAACGCCTCACGTCCCGGCGGGCGACGCAAAATCAGGCTCAGTTCGCGATACGCCACAGCATGCTTGCTCAGGTCGTCATACACGCACAGCGTATGGCCTTTCTTCTCATACATAAAAAATTCAGCGATTGCAGCCCCGGTATAAGGAGCAATGTACTGCATCGCCGCGCTGCTGGCCGCCGGAGCCGCCACCACAACCGTATGCTCCATCGCCCCAAACTTTTTCAGCGTCGCAACCACTTCTGCAATCGTCGAGTCTTTTTGTCCAATCGCGACATAAACACAAATTACGCCTTTGCCTTTTTGATTGATGATGGTATCCAGCGCAATGGCCGTCTTACCCGTCTTGCGGTCGCCAATAATCAGTTCGCGCTGCCCGCGGCCGATGGGAATCATTGCATCGACACTCTTGATGCCGGTCGCCAGCGGCTCTTTGACCGGTTGGCGTTCAGATATCCCCGGAGCCGCATACTCGATGAACCGTCGGCCTTCGGATTGAATCGGTCCCATTCCATCGACAGGTTCGCACAGCGAATTGACGACACGGCCAATCAGCCCGTCGCCAACCGGCACAGACAGCAGCCGACCGGTCGCACGCACCGTGCCGCCCTCGCGGACTTTCTCGAATTCACCATAAATCACAGCGCCAATTGAATCCTCATCGAGGTTGAATACCTCGCCGATGACCCCATCGTCGAATTCCAGCATCTCGCCGACCATGGCGTTTTCCAGACCGTAAATCCGGGCCACACCGTCGCCGACATCCAGAACCGAACCGACCTGAGATACCTCAAGCTGGCTTTTGTAGCGTGAAATTTCCTGTTTAATCAGGCTCGATATTTCTGTTACATCGAATTTCATTGTTTTGTCTCGTTTTCGATATCTTGCTTAATCTGCTGTCCGGAACGACTCACAATGGCATTTACCGTCTGATTCAAAATCGTCCGTACAGAATTATCAATCATTAAATCGCCTTGACGAATAACAATTCCCCCCAAAATGCCGGGGTCAATATTGACTTTCAGCTTCACTTCGGCCCCGATGGCATCCTTAATCTGTTGCCTTAGCTGCTCTAACTCGGCATCATCCTTGTTCTCAACCAGCGTGATTTCAACCAGCCGGCAATTCTTAAGCTTGTCAACCAGCACTTCATACCGATCCGAAATGCCGGTTAAAAAGCCCACACGCCCGCGGCGAGCCAAGACACACAGGAAATTCAGCGTCAATTCACAAACCCGCCCGGCAAAAACACGGCAGATCACCTCGGCTTTTTCCACATCTTTCAGCTTATCCGAAGTCAGCAGCTTGACAAAATCCGGCTCTTTCTGCAGCACCGTTCCAACCAGCGACAAGTCTTCCATCGCCCGCTCCGCCTGACCGGATTCCTCGGCCAGCTGAAACAGGACGTCGCTGTAAATTTCGTGAATAATATGTTTGGATGACGCTGCCATTTTTGTTTCCGTATTAATTCGTTGTGCCGCGGTGGGCCTGCTTGAGCCTATCAATCGCTTCCTGAATCAGCCGCTGATTATCCGCGTCCGTCAACGCCTTGCCGAACACATCCTGCCCGATCTGCTGAATAATCTCGCCGGCCTGAGTCCAGAGCTGCTGGTGCGCTTCGATTTTTTCACGCCCCATATCCGCCTCAAATCGCTGTTTCATCTGCTCGATCTGCTTGCGGTTGTGAGTCTCAACTTCTTTGGCCTCAATCTGAGCCTGTTTAACCCGCTGATTGATGATGTCCCGCCCCTGCCGCTCGGCATCCGCCAGCTTGCTGCGGTAATCATCCAAAACCTGCTGGGCCTGCTTGCGGCTCTTTTCGGCATCGTCAATTTCTTTTTGAATATGGTCCTGACGTGCCTGCAGACTCTTAAGCAGCGGTTTCCATGCCAGTTTCCACAGCACCAAAATCAGCAGCCCAAACCAAACCAGTGTCCAGACCGACTGCATAATGTCGCCCTCAAAGACACTCGGCGCTTTTTCTGCCGCATGCCCTTCGGCAACCTCTGAAACCTCAGAGGCCAAACCAAACGCCGCTATCTGGAGCCAAATCCAACCGGCCGCCAATAACCTGAACATTTGCATCGCAGTTCCCCGGTTAATTGCTATTTCATTACCACCAGCAGGCAGATAATCATCGCAAACAGCGTAATACCTTCAATCAGCGCCGCCGCAATAATCATCGTCGTGAAAATACGGTTGCCCGCTTCCGGCTGACGCGCAATCGCCTCAACCGCACTGCCGGCCAGCCGGCCAATACCATTGGACGAGCCCAGCACAATTAATCCCGTACCCAGCATACCGCCGAGCAATCCGAGCCCTTTGTCGTCGATATTCAGTTCCGACAGCATCATTGGCACTAACATCAGTAAATCCAACATCTTACATCTCTCCTAAACACACATTTAACCACGTTTCAATACACTTCTTATAGACAAAAACCCGCCTCAAGAGCGGGTTTTTATAACACTAATGGTCGTCAGCTATTGCAAAACCGATAAATATGGTCGTCAAAAACACAAAAATATACGCCTGCAGGAACGCGACAAACAGTTCGAGCAAGCTGAACGCCACCGTAGCCAGCTCGGAGGCGGTCATGACCATAAAGTTCTTGAATATCATAATAAATCCGAGGATGACCGCAAGTAAAATATGTCCGGCTAAAATATTCGCAAATAATCGAATGGCCAGAGAAAACAGACGTACAAAAGAACTGACCACTTCCAGCAGGAACATAAACGGAAACATCGGCCACGGGACTTTGGGCGTAAAGGTCTTGATATAATGCCAAAGGCCCTTTTCCCAAATTCCAGCCAAATGAAAGAGCACAAACGAAAATACCGCTAAAGCTCCCGTCACCCAGATATTCGCCGTGGGAGCCCCCCCAATATTTTTTTGCTTGGTCAGGACATGAACAAACTGTGCTATCGGCATCAGCCCCAGCAGGTTCATCGTCAGAATAAAGAAAAACAGTGTCCATAATATCCCGATATAACGGTCGGTATGATCTTTAAGAAATGGACGGGCGACATCTTCCCGCAGAAAAACACAGATTGTTTCAATCGCATTACCAACCCCCTGGCGGACCAAAACAGGCCGGCGCTGTGTACGCGGCAATACAATCATCAATAGAATCGACGCTGCCGCGATCATCAGCATATGATTGCTGAAATGAATCGGATAAGTACCGATATGAAATGTCCACAGAGTCTTACTGGTAATCTCTTCGACAACGTTTGCGTTCGCAAGCAGTACGCCACACAACATGTTCATAGTGTGCATCGTCCTTTTCTGAAACCCGTCCCTTAAAGAGACGAACTATCAGGAATGTATCGGCAATCACAAATGCCGTATAAAATATTCCGTAACACGAAAGAAACCATCCGTAGCTGACCATGACAAAATGTAAGGTTACAGCCACAGCGATAAAACCAATCAGCAGCCTTACGGCCCCGGCAATCATCACACTAACTACAACCTTATGACTTTCCTGCCAGATACCCGTCAATACTACGCCTAAGGCCGTCGCACCTGCGATAATCGAACCGATCATCGCCGCGACACAGCTTCGCCTGGCCAGCTCACCCGCCTGCTCGCAATAGCGATACACAAAAATAAAGACCAACGCTAAAAAAACAACTACCCACAGCAGACGGATTATAAATGACTTGGCGTTATGTTCCCAGATTGTCTTTTTACTCGGGTTCATTGGTTTCGGAATTCTTATCGATTTCCTCATTGGAGCTTTTTGCACGCTTGAGCATAATGTAAAACATCGTCCCAAAACCGGCAAAAAAACCCATAATCAGCCATCCAGGGCTGGTATTTTCAAGTGTATCCAGCCAGTATCCAACACCCGCGCCAATACCGCAAAAGACCACGAATTCAAATCCAAGCCCCATCCAGCGAAAGGCGCCTTTCAGAAACTTCTCATCCCTAAGGCCTTTGAATTTTTTACTCATACCATTCACTTTTCCCGATTTCGGGGCAAAAATATGGACTTGTTACGACTTGGATTGGTCTAAGATTAGAGTCTTTACCTTTTCACTCGGCAGATTGAGTGCGCCATAGGCTCCGGCCGCCGCAGAACGCAGTTTCGCCTCGGTTTCCATCGAACGAACCAGGGCATAAATTGCATCAATCTGCTCGCTTAATAATAGATTGGCGTTCAGCTTAGCCGACACCGCCAGCGAACCAAATGCGGCGATCTGGAGTTCTGGAGAATTCTTCTCGGAAAGAGCCATCGCCGCAATCGCTCGCTGGGCCTCCGGGCTTTCCAGTTGAGCCAGCACTTCTGCGGCCAGAACCTGCATCTCAGGCTTATTCGAAGTCGTTACCTGAATCAAGGCATCCGTAGCCTTGGACAGATCCACAACCGTATTACGCGTAATCGCCAGAGATTGCATCGCCTTAATTGTCCGAAGAGCATATTTCGCTGACAACTCCTCACCCAGTTCTGCGGCACCTTTCTCAAGCAGAGCATCAGAGAGGTTTTCAATAATCGTCTCACTGCCTACAAATCCTTTGGTCGGCAAGGCCTGTGCGATAGCAATTGCCGCACTATAACGGACCTTTTGGTCCTCATACGTCAGCGCCTTGGCCAGCGGCTGCTCGGTTCCAAGCTGATACAGTAAGGATTTCGTTCCCGCGTTGACCGCCAGAGCCTCAACCACGCCCAAAGCGACAAACGTTTCCTTGTTGGCCAAAGCCCGGGCCAGTGCCTGGTGCAGATATTCCGCACCCGCGGTCGTCGCATAAGTCATCGCATCGGCATGTCCGGCGCCGAAGTATTCCGGCATCGCAACACCCGTAGATTCTGCACGGAAAAAGCTGGCAATCCACAGGCCAATCGCTTTACCGGTGGACGCATCGGCCTTCAATGCCCACTCGCAGCTGCGCATAGCCATCAGCTCATTAAAGTACTTCTTATTCACCTGCTGGCGGGTCAGCTCTTTGCCGGCTGCATCCCAAAACCAGACATTTCCAAAATCGTATTCACCATTGACCGCAACCGACTCCGCACGGTCATAGTACATCTCGCCAAGCTTGAAAAACAGTTCAGCGGCAGGAATCTTCATCGCACTGGCGTCAATATCGCTGATCGCCTTTTCAGCCAGCGTCTTTAACTCGCTCGATGAATCCGTTTCGACAATCAGCTTAAGATACGGCAACGGCTCAAAATAACCTATCTTGCCAATCGCCCGAATTACTTCGGCCTTGATTGCGACATCTTCCATTTGCAGCGAGGCAACCAGGGGACGAATCGCATTTCGGCCGAGCTTGGGCATCGCCTGAGTGATGGCGGCAAACTCGTTCTTGCGGTCCTTATCACCAAGTGCAGCCAGCATATAAGGAATGGCATATTCTCCCGCATTATTCAGCCGTTCTTCGGCGGCGATTCTGCCGCGAACCGTCGTACTGAGACGACGAATTTCCTCAACTATAATCTTTGGATCGGTCCGTCGGATAAACCGGCCTTCTTCAATAATTTGTAAAATCTTACCGCTGACGGCCTTGAGCTGTTCACTTTCGGCGTTCATCCGAAGTAAAATGCTGTAACCATCAGGATTCTCTTCACTTAAGGCCAGCAGTTCAACCGGATCTGGAGCGCTATCAATAAGTTTCTGCCCATATCCTTCCGCCAGCTCAAAACGCCCTATGGCTGTGTAATGTAAAAAATCATTCCAAAGTGTTGGCACATCACTTGTTGCCTCTTCAGAATACCCCGCAGCCGACAGAACGACTAACAGGCATGCTGCTAACACCCATTTTTGCATAGCCATACGAAATCTCCACCAAATAAGTCCAAATTATATCTATAAATCCATAATTTACAACGATTCATCCATCTAAAACAAACTAATATATATATAAGGTGCCAACGCGGGATGTCAAATCAAAAAGACCAAATACAAACAACTTTATATCCCATATTATTTTAAGTTAATGTATAGCCTTTTTTGGGTAATATACTCAGAAACCCCCTTTGCAACCAATCCTTCGACCCCAATACCCTCTTTGAGCAGTTTTCGGATATGCGTACTGCTAATCTCTACCAGCGGGGTCTTGATTATATGCTCCTCAAGCCGATCCACCTGCTCCCGGCTGAACTTCGCGCGAAGGCTATCCACTTTAGGCGGCTCTATCCCGCCACGATACATCAGGCATATCTGACACGCATCAAGCAGCCGCTCGATATGATACCAGTACGGCAGCTCCGGAATCGCATCTGCCCCCACCAGCCAATACAGTCGGGCAGCCCGACCATATGTCTTTCGAAAAGCAGTTACGGTATCAATCGTATAACTGAGCCCGGGGCGCTTCAGTTCAATATCACTGACTTCAAAGCCCATTAATCCTTCGACCGCAATCTCAATCATTCGCTTGCGATCTTCACCGCTGGCTTGCGGCGAGTTTGACTTCAGAGGAGAACGTGCAGCAGGAATAAATATCACGCGATCTGCATGCAGGCTTTCCTTGGCACAGCTCGCCATCGCGATATGACCGTGATGAATCGGATCAAATGAACCGCCAAACAAGATGATTCGTAATTCTTGACTCACACTAAAACTCACATTTGCCTGTTATATTCTAATTTTTTTGAAAATTTCTTTAAAAATTTTTAAAATTTTTTTAGATTTTTTATTCGCCTCATTGAAACACGTCTTATCGGCCGCACTGCCGCAGACTCATTTTCACTCGCAAAAATCAGAACGTCGATATTTTACACTTATAAGCCGGATGGAAACAATATAAAAATTCCCGTTATGTAAAATATCATTCTGTTTTTTATTCTTTCTTATGCTGATACACTCTGTTTGCGTTGCTTCAACACCTGCTGTGAGGGATGTTTACGAAAAAAACCGTGAAGAATATTTGAACTTACTGACGATAATAATATAATAATTAATAGTAAGTTATGTAATGAATGACCTGTACAGGTTGATTAGATAAGAGAACCGACGAAAGGAGGTGATTAAGACTATGGCAAAGAAAGTCGCTAAGAAAGCTGCGAAGAAAGTCGCGAAGAAAGTTGTGAAGAAAGCCGCGAAGAAAGTCGCAAAGAAGAAAGTCGCGAAGAAGAAATAAATCCGAACATTAGAATGTTCCGGGTCGCGACCATAAAGGAAAGTTTCCCCGCCACGGCGAAACTTTCCTTTTTTCTTGCGCGTTCTGTTCACTTTGATTCACTCGTATCGAGCCATATTCTGTGTGTTGTCCCTGGTCTCTTGTTTCTGGCCCGCCCATCCGTCGGATTTCTGCACTATCACCATGATAATATGCCATGGCCTGTTTGATATCCCAAATCTCTTCGGCTGACCACTGTATTGCAGTATCCCTACCTTGCAAAATCTGAAATGAAAACCACAACCCATTCTCCCACAAAGACTTAGAAATGCACCCGGCGCGATTCGAACGCACGACCTACGGTTTAGGAAACCGTTGCTCTATCCTACTGAGCTACGGGTGCAGCCGTCAATACAGTGTACCGATTGTTGCCTGTTTTGCAAGAAATTTGCCCTGGATCGGCCTGCGATTGCTCCCAATCTTCATCCCATTCCTAAAAAAATCATCGCATTTCCGAGCTCTTATCATTATGATACTGGCAGTTAATTTCTCGCCGACAGGGCGGACCAGCTGAAAATTATCGGGTAATAAATACCCTGGAGTCAATAGAATGAATGAAGTTGTCCAAAAAAATCTTCAGGAGCACAAACAGGCCCTGAAGGAATTTGAAAACAAAACCGAAGTAATCGTCAAGATCGCTGAAACAATCACCAGCGCATTCAAACAGGGAAATAGTTTGTATCTCTGCGGCAACGGGGGCTCAGCCGCAGATTGTCAGCATATCGCTGCGGAATTTGTCGGAAGATTCCGAAAAGAACGCCGCCCCCTGCCCGCCGTCGCACTGACCACAGACACATCGAACCTGACCAGCATCGGCAACGATTACGGCTTTAGCGACATATTCACCCGCCAAGTCAATGGCTTAATCAAAGCCGGCGATATCCTGTGGGCCTTTTCAACCAGCGGCACCTCGCCTAATATCCTCAGTGCCGTAGACGCCGCCAGGACCAAAAAGGCCATCATACTTGCCTTCACCGGCAAAACCGGCACCGAACTGGAGAAAAAATCCGACCTCTGCCTGAGTATTCCCTGTCTGTATACCAGCACCGCACAGGAAATTCACGCTCTGGCCTACCATACCATCTGTGATATTGTTGACCGGCAATTTTCTTAAAACAAAGAAAATTGAATTCGGCACGGAGTCATCTTTACCTATCTTGACAATAATTTGCCTGATGGGTGCAAAAAATTTACCCAGATAAGCTCACGCTTGCCGGAACTTCGGTATTCCGTCTGCATTCGCCCGGATTAGCTTTTTCCCGGAATTGGAATCACATCGTCCGCCGGCGCAACCACTATACCTTTCTCAAAATCCTCCGCCGTAGGACTTAATCGGTGATTATACCAGGCTGAATTAGCGCTCGGATCAACCAGGTCACGCCATCGGATCAATTGTCCCGTATAGGCCGATATGCGTCCCAATATCGCGGCAAGATTCGACTCGGCAACCTGCTTGGCTTCATTGAGCGGTTCGCCTTTTACAATCCCCCTAAGAAGGTCGACATGTTCTTGCACATACGGACCAAAAGGCTCCTCAAAATCAGGCATAGCAATTTCTTTTTTGTATCCACCCTTTGGCTCAATGTCTCCCCACATAATGCCTTCGGTTCCGGCAAACCACTCTGAAATCCGGTCATAGCAGCCCGATATCTGGCGCGACATACTATGAATATGAATATCATCTCCATAATCAAAATCGACACTGAAAAGTCGTATTGATTCCCTGTTTTACGTCTGGCCCGACCGCCAAACCCCATTGCCGACTCCGGCGGCCTGCCAATAAACCAGTTGGCAATATCGATGTTATGAAGATGCTGCTCAACAATATGGTCGCCTGACATCTCGGTAAAACTGACCCAGTTTCGGATCATATAATCAGCATCAGACTCACCCTCAATACGCGTCTTATACCAAAGGGCCGGCCATAACCACGACACTCGCCCGCTAATAACTTTACCTATCTGTCCATTTTTCACTGCCAGCTGATTGCGTCGATAGACAGCCTGATGACGCCGCTGCGTGCCTGCAACCACAGCAAGCTTCTTTTCAGCCGCCAGTTTGCCCGTTTCAATGACTTGCCTGGCCCCGGGGGCGTCAACCGCAACCGGCTTTTCCATAAACACATGTTTGCCGGCATCAATGGCCGCTTGGAAATGAACCGGCCGGAACGCCGGCGGAGTTACCAGCAGAACTACATCTGCTTCGGAAGCGATTACTTTTTTATAAGCGTCTATACCTGCAAAACACCGTTCTTCAGACACCTTGAAACTCTGGGCAGCCTGCTTTGCCTTGTCTAAGAAGTAATCTCCCAATGCGACAATTTCTGCTTGAATGCCCAGATGTTCAGCCGCCTTTAGGCAGTCCCCCAGAGCACCGGTTCCCCGTCCGCCGCAGCCGACCAGACCCAATTTGATTTTTTCCTGTCCGGCCGCAAACAACCCTGTCGACGTTGACAGCACGTGTGAAAGTGATATTGCTGACACGGTTTTTACAAATTCTCTTCGATTGATACCCATAATCTCTCCATGTAAATAAATCAGACAAGATTAATCTTTTTTGTATTGAATCGGGCCAATATACTGAATATCACCCTAATAACTATCTGCATCACGATAGGCCTTCAGCAGTTTTATTTCCCCTTCTTTGCCTTCAGCGCTGATGCCGTGTTCCATACACAATACACCTTGATATCCCTTTTGATTGAGATGTTTAAATATATTCCGATAATTAATCTCACCGGTTCCCGGCTCGCACCGTCCTGGGTTGTCGCCAACATGAAATGCCGCAATCTCGCTATACGCCAGATCGATATTGGGAATCAAATTCCCCTCGGTAATCTGCTGATGATACAAATCATTGATGATCTTGCAGCAGGGATGACTGACCGCCCGGCAGATCATATAGCTCTGAGGTATCCCCGTCAAAAACAAACCCGGATGGTCACGTTTATTGAGAGGTTCCAGCACGATAATCAACCCCGACTTCTCGCAGGCCTCCGCTATGTATTTCATTGTCTCGATAACATTGGCCGTCTGATAACCCCAGTCCATCTGCTGATTATAACGCCCCGGCACCATCAGTCCCCACTTGCATCCGGTACGCTGGGCCGTTTCGATGCCCTGTTTGACAACCTTAAGCAGTTCCTCGCGGACCGCCGAATCGTTCAAAACCATACTTTCTTTACTGAAATCCGCGTAAATGACAAACGGCCCCAATTCCATACCCCGCTGCTGCAAAGCCGCTGCGATTTTTTCCTGCAGGTCCTTAGGTTTCCACATCAAACCATTATCGAACACCGCCCGGATACCCTGATCATGCATAAACTTGATTTGATCGATGGGATCTTCACCGGCATGATGCTTAAAACGCCCCAATTCAGGGGCATACTTTAACTTGAATGAGGTATTTTCTGAAGCCGTCTCTGTCTGTTCAGCCATAAGTCCTTTTCCTCCACTAATTCCAGTAGCACCAGCTGCCGCAGCAATCGTCAAAGTCCCGCTTTTGAAAAAATGCCGTCGTGATAATGTTCGCATGTGCCTGTTCTCCGAAAATTATAGTACCTTTATGAATTTAACTTAGTATATGCGACATGATTTATCCACGCAATATAAAACTTTAGTGCCCCAGGCTTCACAAAAACACCGCAATAAAAATCAACAACTATGTAAACAAAAAAGACTTTTTTCGCGATATTATTTAACGCAACAATAGATCCATTTTGCGCAAATCAATAGTCTTCAGTAAACCAAGGAATCCACAAATAAAAAAGACCCGCCTCTTCGGACGGGTCTTTAAACGCTTGAGTCTGAATATTTGTGATATCTGCGGCTGCTTAC
>JBHJNC010000162.1:0-5059 GCA_048497675.1 Gimesia maris | reverse complement strand
CAGCTAATCACGATAGCGAAATCGGCAAGACCCTGGCCCAGGCGATGGATAAGGTCGGCAAAGACGGCGTGATCACCGTTGAAGAAGGCCAGTCGCTGGAAACCGTTGTTGACCTGCTCGAAGGTATGCAGTTTGACAAAGGGTATCTTAGCCCGCACTTTATGACCAATGTCGAAGAACGCACGTGCGTCCTTGAAAAGCCGTTTGTGCTCATCTATGAAAAGAAAATCAGTGCCGTCAAGGCCCTCGTCCCCGTGTTGGAACAAGTCGCCAAGGCAGGCCGTCCGCTGCTGATTGTTGCCGAAGACGTCGAAGGCGAAGCCCTGGCGACGTTGGTCGTCAACAAGCTCCGCGGCGTGCTGAATATCTGCGCCGTCAAGGCCCCCGGCTTTGGCGACCGCCGCAAAGCGATGCTGCAGGATATCGCAGTCTTAACCGGCGGCGAAGCCATCTTCGAAGACCTCGGCATTCAGCTTGAAAATATCAAGCTCAGCCAGCTCGGCCAGGCCAAACGCATCACCGTCGATAAGGACAACACCACCATCGTCGAAGGTGCAGGCAAAACCGCCGACATCAAAGGCCGCATCGAGCAGATCAAACGCGAAATCGATACAACCACCAGCGAATACGATATCGAAAAGCTTCAGGAACGTCTGGCCAAACTGGCCGGCGGTGTTGCCGTCATCAAAGTCGGCGCAGCGACCGAAGCGGAAATGAAAGAAAAGAAAGCCCGAGTCGAAGACGCTCTGCACGCCTGCCGTGCTGCGGTCGAAGAAGGCATCCTCCCCGGCGGCGGCATCTCGATGCTCAAGTGCCTGCCGGCTCTGGATAAAGTCAAAACCGTCGGCGATGAAAACGTCGGCGTGGATATCGTTCGCCGTGCAGTCGTTGCTCCAATCAAGCAGATTGCAACCAACGCCGGTCTGGATGGCTCGATTGTCGCCCAGAAGGTTCTGGAATCCAAAGAAAAGAACTACGGCTATGATGCGGTCCGCAAGGAATACGGCGATATGGTCAAGTTCGGCGTCATCGTCCCGACCAAGGTCGAACGCACCGCTCTGCAGAATGGTGCTTCGATTGCCTCACTGCTGCTGACTACCGATGCGGTCGTCAGCGAAATCCCGGAAAAGAAAGAAATGCCGGCAATGCCTCACGGCGGCGGCATGGGTGGACTGGGAGGTATGGGCGGTATGGGCGGCATGGGTGGAATGGGAGGCATGTACTAATCCCCCACTGCTTACACATCACAAAGCAAACGGGTCTGGTGAATCTCACCAGGCCCGTTTTTTGTTTTATACATAATTATTATGTATATTTTCAAATGAAGAGTAGGTGTATTTATGTTAATAAGACAGCAAGACGAAGCGATTATTCATTATGTGGCACTGTTAGGGGCTGTATTATCGGCCCTTGGGGCGGGGTTTGCCATCTGGAGCATGCCGGAAGAAGGCCAATCCGCAATTGCCCTGCAAAATGAAATCAGCCAGGAAAACCATGCTTTTAATAAACTGGTGGACGCAGGCATATTGCCTGATCAAATAACTGTCGCAAAAGCCGCCGCAAATGACATCGCCAGCGATGTTGTCAAAGAGATTCCTGTGTGGTCATTTTGGAATTCTCTGCCTGCCTGGCAGCTTGCGTTGATATCCGTCGGGGGCGCCGCTATGACCGCCGGAATCAGCTATGGACTGATTTGGATCACGATGTACATCGGTTCAGTGATAATGTATGTCTTTATTCGCCAAATATATGGAATTGCACGGCGTGTATCGCCTAAAATGGCTGAAACCTGCGGACAGACCGTTTTGGTCGAAGGTCAGGCAGTCATTCAACGCGACCCTACTCGAATTATGCCTATTTTGATCAAACTGGCAGTACTGATGAGCTTAACGCTGTTTCTGCTGGCCGTAATCGTCTGGCAGATGACTTCTCTGAAGTTTTAGCCTGTCGCCGGCATCCGGCTGTCTCTCATCCCTTTAACCAGCACACATTTTTTCAAAACACTCCCAAATCCTTGACAGTTCAGGCTTAAAAACATAGGATAACGTGTTTGTTATTCTAAAAAGGACAAAATATGTCGGAATCTGAGAAGAAAAGCTATAAAGATACGCTTCAACTGCCGCAGACGAGCTTTGCGATGAAAGCCAACCTGGTTCAGCGCGAGCCGCAGCAGCGCAAGGACTGGGATAAACAAGATATATACCGTCAGATTCTCGCGAGTCGGGCGAACAAGCCGCTGTATGTGCTGCACGACGGCCCGCCGTATGCCAACGGCGATATTCACATGGGACATGTCATCAACAAAGTCTTGAAGGACTTTGTGGTCAAGTACAAGACGATGTGCGGGTTTCAGTCGCCGTATATTCCGGGGTGGGATTGCCACGGGCTGCCGATTGAAGTTAAGGTCATGGCCGAACTTGGAGATAGCGCCAAGACGATGGACAAGACCGAGATTCGCAAGCACTGCCAGAAGTACGCCTCGAAATACGTCAAGCTGCAGACGACGCAATTTAAGTCGCTGGGCATCTTCGGCGATTTTGAAAATCCGTATCTGACGCTGAAGCCCCAGTATGAAAAGGGAATCTTGGAGATTTTCGCCGAGCTGGTCGGCAACGGCATAGTCTATAAACAGCTTAAACCCATTCACTGGTCGGTCGGGTGCGAAACGGCGCTGGCCGATGCGGAATTGGAATATAAGGACATCGCCTCGCCGAGCGTGTATGTGAATTTCCCAATGGACACCGCTTCGGCGGCAAAGGCGGCTTCGCTTTTGGGTGTTAGTGACGGCGGGCGGATGTGCTTTATGATCTGGACGACCACGCCGTGGACGCTGGTTGCGAATTTGGCGGTTGCACTGCATCCGCGTCTGGAGTATGTGGGTTTGACGTATACCAAAGACGGACAGAAATATACATCAGTTGTCGTGAAAAATCGGCTGGAAGCCGTAGTCAAGGCCGCAGGTCTTGCCGAAGGTCAGTATTCAGTCAGTAAGCCGGTTGCAGGCGAAGCACTCAAGGGCCTGCGTTATAATCATCCGTATGTGGAGAAGAATCCAACAGATAAGGATTGCTGGTTTGCGGTCAATGCCGAGTTTGTAACCACCGAGGACGGCACAGGCATTGTGCATATCGCGCCGGGGCATGGCGTAGAGGACTACCAGGCGGGTATGGCCAACGGTCTGGCTGTCTATTCGCCGGTCAAAGACAATGGCTGTTATGACAATACCGTCCCGGCATGGCTGCAGGGCAAGAGCGTCCTGAAGGTCGATCCGGAAGTCAATGATCATCTGCGGAAGCTGGGACTGCTGGTTCATGAGGAGAAACTCATGCACAGCTATCCGCACTGCTGGCGCAGCCGGATGCCGGTGATCTTCCGGGCAACAGAGCAATGGTTCGTCAGCGTGGATAAGGCCATTCCGAAATTCGGGAAATGTCTGCGGGATATGGCGCTCGAGCAAATCGGCGGCGTGCAGTGGATTCCGGGCTGGGGCGAAAAACGTCTTCGCGGGATGCTGGAAAGCCGGCCGGACTGGTGCATCAGCCGTCAGCGCGTCTGGGGGCTGCCTATTCCGGCCTTTATCAACAGCAAAGGCGATGTGCTGCTGACCAAAGACTCCGTGCTGGCCGCGGCGCGGCATATCGGGCAAAAAGGCTCCAATGCGTGGTTCACCGATACGCCGAAAGATATTCTCGGAGCGGACTTCACACTGCCGGCGGGCTTTGCGTGGGATGATTTAAAGAAAGAAGAAAACATCTTTGACGTGTGGTTTGAGTCGGGATGCAGCTGGCACGCAGTGGCAGCCAATGCGGGCTGGCCGGTGCCGGTGGATATGTATCTGGAAGGGTCGGATCAGCATCGCGGCTGGTTCCAGTTGTCCCTCTTGCCGGCGCTGGGGGCACTCGGCAAGGCTCCGTTTAAGGCGGTTTTGACACACGGCTTTACCGTCGATGAAAAGGGAATGAAGCAATCCAAGTCCGCAGGCAACTATGTCAGCGCACTGGAAGAAATCAATAAATACGGCGCCGACATCCTGCGATTGTGGGTTGCCAGCGTGAACTATCAGGAAGATATGCGCTGCAGCGATGAATTGATCGGCCGCTTGCAGGAAGCCTACCGCAAGATACGCAACACCATTCGATATCTGCTGGGCAGTGTCGACGGGTTTATTCCTGCCGAGCACAGCGTAGCTTATAAGGATATGCTGCCGATTGACCAGTGGGCAATGGAAAAGCTGGCCGAGCTGGTTGAGCAGGTACACGCGGCCTACGAGGATTTCGCGTTCCATCGGGTCTTTTCGCTGATTTACAACTTCTGCACAGTCGAGATGAGCAGCATTTATATGGATGTGCTCAAAGACCGGATGTATTGCGACGGCAAGACAAGCGTGTCCCGCCGCAGCGGTCAGACGGCGATGTATCAGACGCTGGAGGCGATGACGCTGCTGCTGACGCCGATTTTGGCACACACGGCCGAAGAGACCTGGGCTGCGATACCGCATAAATCACAGAATGTGCCGAGTGTACATCTGGCACTAATGCCCAAATCGCTGGAAGGCATCGATTATGCCGCCAAGGCTCCGATGTGGGATAAAGTAATGGGGCTCCGCGATGAAGTGCTGAAGGCCCTGGAAGAATTGCGGAAAAATGAGACCATCGGCAGCAATCAGGAAGCCAGTGTAAGTATCACAATCAGCGATGATGAACTGTTAGTGTCCATCCAGAGACTTGGTTTGGATAATTTTGCGGCTTTGTGCATCACCAGTGAAGTGAATGTTGAAAAAGGCAGCCAAACAAAGGTCTCCGCTTTCAAGAGCAGCTACGGCAAGTGCCAGCGGTGCTGGAATTACCGCCCGACGGTCGGCAAGGTCAGCGGATATGAAGACCTGTGCGAACGGTGTGCGGACGTGATTAAAGCTCTATAGAGGCATCACGAACGAAATTAGTCGATTTGTTTGACGACAACGTCCAGAGGACTATTGATACGATAGCGGATTCCTCGCCAGGAAATAGTCCGTCCAAAAGCAGAACTGACAATTAATATCAGGAACAAGATTCCCCAA
>JBHJNC010000161.1:0-4540 GCA_048497675.1 Gimesia maris | reverse complement strand
TGTTCTGTCCAAAACTCGGTTTTATCTTTTGCTTTCCGCCGTTTTTGCTGCATATCGATCTGGCTTATCTCGGGCAATCCTTGTTAAAGGTTGCCACACATCTATGGGGAACTGACCTTTCGGTCGTTCATGCAGATCATTGCGGCATCGCATCCAGAAGCCGGCCGGTCATTCACCGTCGAAGGAACTTCGCCTTTCAGCGGGTTCATTGGCACAGACGGACCTGGCCGGCTCAAAAATACCCTCATGCAAAACGGCAGGAAAACAAGCGATTCCCCGGTCCGGCATGTTTGATTTTTGGCCCTCCTCAAAAAGGGCGAAAAAAAATCATAAATGCCGCCTATTTCAGACCACAACAGCCATTCCATCGACTTGAGGTCTTCCACATACCCCACATCACCGTCAGTAATTTACGGGCCGTCGCATGACGGGCGTTGCCGGGGTATATTCCGTTCTGAATCATCTGTTCATAGGACCTCCGAAATTCATTCTGTTTATGACCAATCGCACTGAGGGTTGCCCCGATAATCACATTCTTAAGCCGTTTATTGCAATACCAGTTCAACTTCAAGGTCCCCGGCTTATCGCGACCCCGACTATCCTTGCCGCTGGTTTCCCGAATCAGCCCCACCCCGCAATACTTCCACAGCTTGCTTTTGGTTTTAAACCGATAAGGCGTATCCAGATAGGCAAAAAAGGTGATGGACCGAATAACCCCGATCCCGGGAAGTTCACTCCAATATCGAATAATCGGGTACGATTTAGCCTGTCGAGTCATCTGCTGCCGGGACAGCCTGGCTTGCGTGCGAGCCGTATCCAGTCCCAGCCATAGGACCGCGAGACGTTTTGCAATATCCTGATTTTTCAAAGAGCGCAGCCATGTTTCCCTATCCGCCTTGTCACGCAGGGCTGCGGCCGGGATCTTCATCCCCAGCATTCGGGCTTCCGCCCGCAGCCGGTTGATCTGGCCGGTAGCATCCTGAACCTGGCGGTGATATAACGCCACCCAGCGTTTCAATGCCTCACGCTGTTCGTCATCACTGTGATAGACCGCACTGAGATAGCCGCCCCGCAACAGAGCCGCCAGCTTACCGGCGTCAATCCGATCATTTTTGTCGCCGCCGCAACAGGCAACCAGGCGGTTTCGCCGTGGATCGCTGACAATCAGTTCATCCACCTGATTGCGCAGATTCCGGGACAGCCACCCGGCCATCGGACCTTCTTCAAAGGTCAGATGCTGCTGGCCGCCCAGACCGCCCAACACCTGCCGAATGGAGCGAATATCCGTCGGAATCGAATACTGACGATAAATCTGACCCCGCCGCTCAATGGCCAATTCTGTATTGTTGCAATGGACGTCCGCTCCGATATAATAGGTTTCCATAGACGCAATTCCTTTCGATAAATGGGATTTCGTTGAGTTTCCATATTCCATTTATCTGCATAATGAATTGCGTCTCTTTATATCTTCACCGTCAAACTTGTTTGGCGGTGGAGCGATACCAGCCAGTACCTTAGTTCCCGCAGACTAAGCGATACCACAGGGTCACGCACCACCGCTAAGCAGAGTTTAACGGTGGCACATGCCTTTTTGATTTTTGCATTGTCATTTTGCTTTTTGATATTTGATATAAGGACATTTGAAACGATTGGTTATTGACTCTTCAGTTTCCTGTTTTGCCAGATAAAGTAGCTCCAGCGCGTCGATAATTTCTCCAATACAAACGCCGTCCGTTCGATGCCTGCGGGCATATTGCGTCGGCAGCCGAAGGCGCCGAGAAACCGCCGCATCTGCAAATCTACCCACGCCTGATGGCCGAGCGGCAGCGCGTCAATCCGCGCCTGCACGGTGCGCGGGTCGTGCCATATCGCCGGGTCAATGCCCAGCACATCCAGCACCAGCTTTAAATCCTCCGCTTTCGGGTTTTCCGGCGGTTCGATGCGGCGCATCCCCGCCCGCTCCAGAAACGGATTGAACCGGCCCATCGCCGCCATCGACTCGATGAACGGGACATTCATCCTCGGCATCGTCTTTTTCACCAGCCACGCGGCCAGCCCCAGCCTGCGCCATCGCGGCTCGATAATCACCCGGCTGATGCACCGCAGATGCTGATTGAGCCAGCGCAGCGTCGCGGTATTGCTTTGTCCGCAGGGTAAATCCCGGATGGCCGCATGCCGTGCCGCCACATTCGGCGCAGGATACGTATAGACAATCACGCCGATGACATCGGGGTCGATGCGATTGCGCGGCACCGACTGACGCAGCGTCCAGATGGCCGCAACCGGCCCCAGCCGCGTATCGCGGTAGTGATACCGGCTCAGCTGCCGGTAGTCGTCCATGGTCCCCTCGGTCAGCGTAACATACTGCAGCAGGTGGCAGTACGCCGGGTCGTGCGAGCATTTGCCGGTGCGGGCGGGATGATAAATCATTGTCGGGGTTTCAATGCAGGGTGCTGTTGTTGACATACTATCTCTCCTGTCTGTTTAGCTGCGGTCGCGGAATTTTAGGGTTGATTTGTCGTTGTCGTAAATTTTCGGGGTCAGTTGTTTGAGGCCTTTTTGCCGTGCGGGGTCCCGATAGCGGATGTCGGTTGTGCCGTTGGCGTATTTGACCACAACCACATCCGGCTGCAGGTCCACAATCAAGTCACTGTGCGAACTTGCGAAGATGAACATATGCTTGCCTTCTCGCGCGACTCTGCGCAGATTCGAACAAATCACCATGGCCGCGAGCCGATCGGCCGAATTGAGAAACTCATCGGCGAAGATGTACTTCTTTTGGCTCAGCAGGGCGCGGGCTAAGCGGTAGCGAAACACCTGACCAGTGGACAAAGCCGACGGCCGGGTCAGCATCGCCAGGGCATCGGACAGCCCCGCCGCCGACAGGATGTTCAAGGTCTCAAACAGCGAGCCATCATACAAATCGACACTGTCAATCAGCGAGCGTTTGTCATCCAGCGAAATGTCGGCGAGGTTGATGCGTTCGTTTTCCGGAGTGAGCTTCTCCATTTCCCGTAAAAGTACGGATTTGCCCGCCCCGCTTTCTCCGGTAATATAGCAGATGTCGCCGGGCCGGAGCGTTACATCCAGCAGATGGTGGAACGACATTTTCTCGAGCCGAAACATCGTTAGACCAAAGACGTGCATCAGCATGGCCATTCGTTCAGAAATGACCTGTGAAAATGGGTAATGTTTATTGATTGCAAAACGAAAGGTGTTCATTGGTGTCTCCTTTCAAAAAGCGACTTGTTATTGTATGGATTTTTCGTATATTATGGGACGTTTTTAAAAAATAGGTAAAATTACTTGTCAAAACCAGAATTATTACCGATATTATATTTACAGGGTATAATAGTTGGATAAGGTACAAGGCCATGGATAGATGTGAGCATATGGAAATTTGTAAGTTGTTTGCGATTGACGCCATTGCGAGCAACGAGAAGCTGCAAGAGCGTTTCAAGGGGACGTTCTGCAATGACAATTCGTCGAAGTGTGCTCGGCGTTTAATTCGTGAGAAACTGGGCAAAGAGTTTGTTCCCGCAGTAATGCTTCCAAACCAGATAGATTGGGCAAGGCAGATTTTGTCCGACAACTGCATTCCGGTGAATATCTGATTGGGCTGTGTTTTGGTCGGGGTCATCGGGACCTCCTGGCTTTTGTTCCAACAGGCGTTAAGCCTATTGTTTTGCATATCTTATGTACACGGTAATAGGACAGGCCGGTTTTCAGGGCAATCTGGCTTGCTTTTAATCGTTCCACAACGGCCATTCGCACCACAGCCACCTGAACCGGGGTTAATGTGTCCTGAATCGGGGCGGTATCGTCTGTGCGTCCAAGGAGGATTTTGATCAGCTGGCGGATTCGGCGGTAGATGGTGCTGCGCGACAGGCCGAGCAGCTTTGATAGTTGGGTATAATCCACATCGCCTTTTAGATAGAGTTCAATGAGGACTTTGTCCCGGCCAGTGAGGAGCTGGCAGCCGGCTTTGATTTGGCGATGCTCATCCAGCCGAAGCCTGCGGCAGTCGGCATCAAATTCATAGACCCTTTCGGGCTGGCTTTCTCCCATTTCCCTGTTGTCCATCTGTTTTCTCCTTATTAATCACTATTTTTTGTTCACTACACACCTAATATTATAGTTCGTTATTCGAAAAAGTCAAGTATTTTGTTGCATATATACAAAACATTAAAAAGTGTTTACATTAAATGTGCGTTTTTCGCTGAATAGTGGGGGTTGTTAAGAAAAGATTATTGTTGAAAAATCGGATTATTTTGAGCCTGGACAGTTGGTATTTTAGATTTCTGGGACCGAAAGGGGGGAGATTAGTTGATAGTCAGCAGCCGGTAGCGAATACGTAGTAAGAACTCAAACCCAAGAACCCAAGAATACAAGAATACAAGAATATAGGTATGTAGGCATGTAGGCATATAGGTATATAGGTATGTAGGTATGTAGGAAATAAGGGTGGATGATATCACGGTACAAGTGGGGTTTAGGATTCGGGTGCTGCGCGAGGCGCGCGGGCTCAGTCAAGAAAAGC
>JBHJNC010000160.1:0-2973 GCA_048497675.1 Gimesia maris | reverse complement strand
TTGCGATGAATGAGGGGCTGGGAAAAATTGCGGGTGGGGCGGTTTTCAGCGTCGGGCTTGTGCTGGTCATGATTGCCGGAGCGGAACTGTTTACCGGCAATATCATTATGCTTGTCGGGACCATTACTCAGCTGATTCCCGTCCGGCGAACATTACGCAACTGGATTTCCGTTTATCTGGGGAATTTGACCGGTGCGCTGGGATTTGCCTTTTTTATCTGGAAATCGGGACTGATGGGAAGTTTGGAAACGCCGAATCAGATTGGTCAACTGGCAGTTAAAATCGCGGAAGCCAAACTTGCTATGACGTTCAGCGAAGCCGTCATCCGAGGCACTTTTTGCAATATCCTGGTGATTCTCTCGATCATTATGGCTACCATGTCCAAAGATGTGATCTCGAAAATCTTTTGCTGCATTTTGCCGATTATGGCTTTTGTGGCGTGCGGTTTTGAGCACTGTGTGGCGAATATGTATCTGATTCCTATCGGGCTTTTTGCCAAGGGCGAGCCGATGGCGGAACATCTTGTGATGTTCAAGAATATTCTTCCGGTTACGCTGGGTAATCTTATCGGGGGGATTCTGATTATCGTGGTTCACCCCAACCGCATCCGGCAAATTAAGTATCTGCTGGATAAGTTTAAAGGCGTCAAATAAGATCTTTTATCCAAGCAGGCTATTTTAGTTGATGTCTATCTATAACCGCTTTTTATAGGGGATTCGAAAGATTAATTTTATTTTTCGTTAGGATTGCTGTCTATTTGTGGTAGAATAGTGGACTTGAGAAGTATATTTTTTGGTCTCTCAAAAATATGCTTTCCATAAAATTAATTGAGAGACAACAGTTAAACTGGCCAACATACCGGCCAAGGAGTATTTAGTGAGTACAGGTACAGTAAAGTGGTTCAATGCGAGCAAAGGTTTTGGGTTTATTTGTCCTGATGGCGGCGGAGCGGACTTGTTTGTCCACCACAGCGAAATCAAGACCGGCGGTTATGCAACTCTCGATGAAAACCAGAAGGTGAAATTCGAGATCGGGCAGGGGAAAAAAGGCCCATGCGCGACGAACGTAACGCCGCTCTAAGCATTACAACTTAAGAGACTCGAAAGGCTCTGCTGAAAGGCAGGGCCTTTTTTTGTGGGGCAAAGCGAGGGGATTTGTCGGGCGGCTGGTTGTAGAACAGAATTTCATAATCGAGCATCTGTTCGGCTTCAGTGAAGTACTGCTTGCCCATTTTTCTGGTTTTGAAATCCAACAGTTGGAACTATTTGCACGGGGCGTGGAGCAACCTTGGCCTTTTGCCACAGGACATTATACGATACGGGCTTACCAAATTCATAATAAGGCAATCGACAACTTTTGATCCAGCTTCGATTATAAACGGACTCAGGCAGCACATACAGGTCGGGATCAAATTGCAGCAACTCGAGCGGTACCCAGTGATTCAATGTCGATTGCGTTTCAAATAACATCGGCAAAAGCGGATTGGTCCAAACGGTATCGGGCTTGATGACAATGTCGAAACAGTGCAGCGAGTAACCGCCGGGCTTTAGGACGCGATTGAGGTCGTCCCGCAGGCTGGTCAGCGACTGCGGGTCGGTCTTGGGTGTATGTTCAAGGGCGGAAATTGAAAACACCAGGTCAAAATAATTATCCGGCAGTTCGGGGTTAAAGTTGCCCATATAGTCACGCACGAGGCGGTACCGACCGGCAGGGTCCAGCGATGTGCGGCCGCTGCCGAGACCTTCGAGTTTGTCGATATTCCAGCATTCGTAGTCTTTATATAGATGTTTTAAGATGCGCGATTCGGCGCCGCCGACGTCGAGAATCCGCGAGCCTTTGGGAATGTTTTCCTTGATAAATGCCAAAACCAGCAAATCCTGATACACCTTAAGCTGAGAGGCCTGCGGATCTATTTGCTTGCCATATAGTTCTACATCATAACCTGCAAATCGTTTGAAATGGCTTTTGCGTGAATACGTAAATTCCTGAATTTCCGTCAGCGGCAAGGCCAAATTGGAGACGTGATTTGTACTCGTCAACTCGGCCTGTTTGCATTGCGTTTTTTTTGCCCCAAGCAGGTCGTCCAACCTATTCAACAATGGGACGATGGTTTTGTTTAAATCCAGATATTCGGCAAAGAACTGACTGGCATTTTGACTCTGCCGGCCCGTTATAACATCATCGGAAATTCGAATGGGCAGCGGACCGGAGTGGACCATTCCGAGGTTGTACCGTCGGACAAAATCGCTCATTATACCAATTTCGTTGACCAGTACAGGCAAGCCATGCTGCAGATAGGTCGCAATTTTCCCGCTGGATAATCCAATATAACGGATATTGTTTCCAACCAACTTACTAATCGGCAAGGGCTTGTAAAGCGCTACGCCGATATCGGCACAGTCCAGGAGTGTATGCATCTGGCGAGGCGTCTCGACCGGCTCTGTGCTGAACAGAATCTTTTTACTCTGCGCGTATTTCTGTCGAAGCAATTGTGTTCTTTTATCCAACCCGTAACGGTTATGGATAACCAGCACCCAGTTATCAGGCCACATCGCAGCGCTTTCAATTAATTCTTCGGTCATGCAAAATGCTGAAACGCTGCCTGTATATATCGCAATTTTTTTAGTGCGGTCAATGCCCAATTTGTCATAGAGCATAACGCTTTTTTGTCTCTGGACACATCCACGTCCGGCAACCGGTATCTTTTTGATCTTGTCCGTTGGGATTTGATTTTCCCGACATAAATGTTCAGCGCGGACTCCATCCGGACAGACCGCGAAAGCAATATCTTCGCAGGCCAATCGCTCAGGCCGTTTATACTCACAGTCGGTTTCTTCTTCAAAATAGATCTCATACGAAATCAGCCCATAAGGAATCGCCTTTGCGTTGGCAATAATCGCGGCTTCAACAATCCCCCGATCCACCCCGATGACCAGGTCATAGTTTTCAACATTATCATTAACTGCCCGGATA
>JBHJNC010000159.1:0-3386 GCA_048497675.1 Gimesia maris | reverse complement strand
CTGCGGAGGGCATTGACCATGCCGGTTGGGGCAAAGTCGGCAGTAATCGGCGGGGTATCGACGATTTGTATCTGGACATCCTCGTGTTTCATCATCCCCGGCACCGGCTTATCTGTGGCAAAGGGGTAGTCGGCAACATTGACGTGGGCATTGGTAAGATGGGCAACAATGGAGCTTTTGCCGCTATTGGGCATCCCGACCAGAACGACCTGGCCGGCCCCGCTATGGGGGATATGGAAGACATCGACGTGTTTGGCAGCGCCCTTTTTGCCGCCGCCGGATTCGAGCAAGGCCTTGATTTTGCTCATCTTACGCTTAATATCACCCTGAAGGCTTTCGGTGCCTTTGTGCTTGGGGATGACCCGAAGCATCTCCTCTAAGGCCTCCAGTTTTTCCTCCTCCGTGGAGGCACTGCGATACCAGTCTTCAGCTTTTTTATAGTCGGGCGTCAGGTTTGCGGGCATAAATTCAGCTTTCACATAGGATAACATCCTCACAATATATACAGATTTTAACCGAAAAATAGGGGTTATTCAAGCCGGGTTTTGACGGCCGGTGCGAGGTTCCTCCAAAACCTTATTTGTGCTTGAAAAATCGAGCTTATGCGGATATTGTCGAGTTTATGACATATTTAACAGTTTCTATTTGCGGACGGGACTTATCAGATTTTGAAACACAGCTCGAAACGGCGGTCAAGGCCGGGGCGGAAATGCTCGAACTGCGCCTGGATTATCTGGCAGAGCCCAGAGCGGCGACAGCCTCGGCAATGGTCACCGCGGCACGGCAGACACGGCTGCCGGTCATTGCCACCTGCAGGGATGGGGCCGAGGGCGGACAAGGCAAATGGGATTGCGCACGTCGCACGGACATACTGACGGCGGCGATTGCGGCGGGTGCGGATTTTGCTGATTGTGAATTTCGCAACTTTACCTCCAACGGGAGCCGGAAGGCGATAGAGGATGCGTTACAAAAGAATCCCCGCTGTCGGCTGATTCTGTCGGCACACGATTTCAATAAACCATTCGACGACCTCGAACTGCTGTATGATTCAATCCTTTCCATTTGTCCAACGGCAATACCGAAAATCGTCTATACCGCGCGGCATATCAATGACTGCTTCGCGGCGTTTGATTTGCTGCACAACAAGGACAAAAATCAGGACGCGATTGTACTGTGTATGGGGGCGGTCGGCCAGATCAGCCGGATTCTGGCGAAAAAACTGGGGGCATTTCTGACCTTTGCGGCGATGGATGAGGCGCAGGCCTCCGCACCGGGCCAGATTCCGATTGAGAAAATGAAGGGAATGTACCGCTGGGATGCGATTCACGCAGAGACAGAACTATTCGGGATTATCGGCGACCCGGTGGGCCATTCGCTGAGTCCTGCGATTCATAACGCCGGTTTTGCCAAAGATCATCTTAACGCGATTTATCTGCCCCTGTGGGTTCAAAATGACAAAGACGGCTTTGATGCGTTTATGGAAAATGTCCTGAGCCGGCCGTGGATGAATTTCGGCGGGTTCAGTGTGACATTGCCTCATAAAACTCATGCACTTGATTTTGCCGAAATCAAAGGCGAATATGTCGAAAATCTGGCGGCCACTATCGGGGCGGTTAATACGCTCAAGGTGGGCTTTAATAGTCTGCTGAGCGCGTACAACACCGATTATGCCGGGGCGATGGATGCGCTGACGTGTACGCTGGGCATCGACCGGCATGGACTGCATAATAAGCAAGTCGCTGTGATTGGGGCCGGCGGCGTGGCACGGGCCGTCGTGGCGGGATTGGTTGACGCGGCGGCACAGGTCACCATTTATAATCGTACCGCTGCCAAGGGGAAAGCACTGGCCGAAGAGTTTCGATGCCATTATACCAGCCTCGAGACGCTGGAAAGATTGCAGGCGGATATCGTGGTTAACTGCACCAGTATCGGGATGCACCCGAATGCGGACGCATCGCCGCTGCCGGGGGGATTATTCAAGCCGGAGATGGCGGCATTTGATACGGTTTATACGCCGCTGAATACGCGGTTTTTGAAAGAGGCCCGGGCGGCCGGGGCAACGTGCGTTAACGGGGCGGAAATGTTCATCCGGCAGGCAATGGCACAATACCGCATCTTCACCGGCAAAGAGCCGGATGAGGAAACGTTCCGCCGGGTCGTGGGCGAGAAGCTGGGGAAATGATAAAACCGACGATGATTTTTTGACAGGATCAACAGGATTCACAGGAAAAAGGTGATAGTGGTGAAATCGTATCACAAACAACTGTATTCATTCAACTCCATTGGGGGTTGAAATGTGCGGGATGGCTGCTGTCTCCGGGTTCGCAGCGATAACCGGGAGCTATTCGGATTTCACCCTAAAGGTCATGGGAATTCAGAAGTCGGTTTGGAATTTTGATAACACCAAATCCCTTGCTGCGCAGCGGCAGTTGTCCCTGAAATAAAGGGAAGTGCGAAAAAAGTACAGCCAGAATTCGCTTTTGCAAGCGACTATGTGAATATATCTTCTTTTAGTATTGCGTCATCCACTCGTCGGCCAAAATAACAAAGTCATTCATATTGACGATGCCGTCAAAGTTTACGTCGCTAAGCGGAATCCTGGTGGTGTTGGCGTGCCAATCGTCGCCGGCGCTAAATCCGGGCGTCGGCACCCAGATTTCTTCAATCCCGCTGTAGGTAAACGAAATCCGTTCTACCGGCGGATAACTCGCTTTTGAAGGGTCCATACCATTGAGAACCTCACGGCGGATTCCGGCAATATAGGCGTTGCGGAGGATGACTTTATAAAATTGCTGAATCGTGCCGTCACCGTTGGGATTGGGACGGAAAAACCAAAATTCCGCCTGAAGGCGTTCGTGGGTTTGCCAGGCCTTGAACAGCCGGGGCGTCGATTTATCCAGTTTTTTCAGTATACTCAGTGGAAAATGGTCACGCACCTCGCCGGTAATACCGTTTCTGGGGTCAGGCTCCCCTATGACCATGTGGGTATATGCCGCACATTCAATAGATCCTTCGCGCCCCAGCGATGTGCTCGATGGTTCGCCCTGTATCCAACCCTGACTGGCTCCAGTCAGAAAAAGATACACAGATTCGGCGCCAAAGGATACGGATGTCAGAATAACGAATACACTTAACAAGACCACTTTTGTTTTCATCACTACACCTCCAGAAAATTTGAGTTCATAATCTTTCGAGCATTTTCCATATTTCTGGAGATTATAACACTTTTGTCTAACAAAGTCAATTGAGTTTGGTCAATGTGGCGGGCATTAAAATTGTGGATTGTGTTATCCGGTTTTTGGGGGTATAATCCGCGAACTATGTCAAATGAGCAAAAAAAGAAAAAAAAGAAAGGCAATATCGTTACCGATTACCTGCTTTATTTG
>JBHJNC010000158.1:0-3046 GCA_048497675.1 Gimesia maris | reverse complement strand
GACGATTATCGCACTCATAAATTCATTCTCCGGTTTAAGTGGTTCATGTTAGACATCCAACTTGCCAATATCATTAAAAAGGGAGAAAAGCAGATATAGTCCGCTTTTCCCAAAACAACTACACAGCTAAAACCCTATTATAACAGAAACGCCGATCTTATGCATAAAAAAAGGTGTCCGTAAAGGACACCTTGCAGCTTTTGTCTATTTCTCAAGCTCCATCTCGTCCAGAAAGTTGGGCGAGACTATAGAAAAGCTTAATAATAGTACCCGCCTTGATTATATTGATTCTGCAGGCGATTTTGTCTTTCCTGCCAGATGGTTTGCTTTTGCATTTCACGACGCTGCCTGGCTTCTTCTGCCTGTTTCTCCAATATCGCCTGTCTTTGGCGGTCCCGAGTTTCTTTTTTCAGCTTTTCTTGTTCCACCACATACAGACGGAAATCTTTCTGTTTTCCAATCATACCCAGATAAACCCAGGATCGGACCACTTTGTCTACAATATCATTCGTATCTTTGCGCACTTTCATGCAGAACTGTTCATTCCTGCTCAGAATGTTCTTAAAGCTTTCCAATTCATCCATATCGAGAATCTGAATGGGGGAATACCCCTCACTCATAATATATCGCATGCTGAATTCAACCAGTTGTTCCCAATCCAGAGGCTTTTTAGGGACACTGATATTTTTTTTGGCCAGCTCTTCTTCTATTCCGAGGGCCTTGACTCTCAGCAGCGGATCATCCGATATCTCAATATCTGCGCTGAGCATATCATCTGTTTTCCCGAGCAGATTGATATAATCAACAAAATAGACCAGTTTTGCCTGCAAATTCGCCCTTTTCGTTGTAAGAAAAGAGGTCAGTTCGTTGACTGCCTGCGACCGAATGACCCAATATTCCATATCATCTTTTTGAGGCAATTTTATGCCCTCAAGATCGCTTAAGGCATAATTGGGCTCATTTTGGTCGACCTTAATTTCATTCGATTCCGCCGACATAGCTTTTTCCGCAGCTATTACAACGTTTGTTAATGCCAGCAATATCAGACCGATTGTCAATTTCCTATACATAATAACGACCTTTCAAAAATGGTTGTATTTGCGACTTACTATCTACCTATTATATTATTTACTGTGGCAAGTAAAAGTAAAAAATTTAAAAGTCACATTTGCACATTTGCTCGCCCAAAAACCCTCCATAAATTCGGATCAGGCCACTATACTCATATCTTTTAACTGATGGACATAGAATGCTTGCAGCAGATAAAGAGTAAATCTATCTATTATTTTCGCAATTCGGGCAAGTCTGGCTCAATATGCACCATAACATTAACCGGCCTTGAAATATTCTCAATCAGTGCTGTTTCCAAAGACTCAGAAATTTCATGTGCATCTTTGATATTCAAAATTGCATCCACTAAAATATGTACATCCAGAAATACTTCACGTCCAACCATACGCGTCCGCAAACGATGCCATTGCCGCACACCGGGATGCTGGGCAATCAGCAACTGAATCTGCCGCAATGTCTCGGCATCCACCGTCCGTTCGGAAAACTCATGAAAGCAATCTCCCAGAATTTTGACGGCTACCAGTAAAATCATAATCCCTACAATAATCGCCGCAATCTGATCGCCATGAGGATAATGCCAATATCTTACAGATACTGCACCGACAAGAACCGCTATCGAACTAAGAACATCGCTGCGGTGTTCCCAGGCATTGGCATATACCATAGCACTGTGTGTTTTCATTGCAACGTGTCTGGTAATGCGATAGAGCCATTCTTTTGCCGCCACCGCAAGCAATGCCGTCCAAATCACGCCGGCACCAATGTGAACAGGAATATCTCCGCCGGCATTTGTCTTTCCGATCGCAATAGCAGCCTTATAAATCATTCCGCAACCCAGCAATGCCAAGCCGCCGCCCATCAGGGCTGTCACAAATGTTTCAAAACGCCCATGCCCAAAAGGATGAGTTTCATCCGGTTTTTTAGTACCCCAATGCACACCCAACAGAAGCGCTATATCGGTTGCAAAATCAGAAAACGAGTGGACACCGTCTGCCACCAGCGCCAAAGAACCTGTCAATAACCCGACAATAATCTTTACAATCGACAGTCCTACGTTGACCCATACTCCAAGGTAGGTTACCCGGCGGATTTCTTTGTTGGCCATCTCAACCGCAGCAGCCTTGGTCATTGAAGGGCTTGTTTGCATAAGTTTTCCATCGTCTGAAGATATATCTTGGCCGCCGACGAATCTTTTGTTTCGACAATAACCCGCATGATCGGTTCGGTATTACTGGTCCGGATATGCAGCCAGCCGTCTGCAAAGTCCAGCCGGCAGCCGTCGCTGTCATTGACTTTCGCATCCGGATAAAGCTGCCTGGCTTTGTCGATAATTTTCGCCGCCTGCTCAGCAGTGGCCGTATATTTGGTTTTATACATCGTATAACCACCAAGTGAATCAGCCAGTTCAGCTATGGATGAGCCCGTTTCGGCCATCAGCTGCAGCGTCATCGCCATAGCGACAATACTGTCACGGATTGGACCAACTCGAAGATCAATAACCCCGCCGTTGCCTTCACCGCCAATTACACAACCATTCTTAACCATCGCCTCGGCGACATTGGCTTCTCCAACGGGAGTGCGTATAACCTTCCCGCCGAAACGAGCCGCAATGTCATCAATCATCCGGGATGTTGACAGATTTGCAGCAGCTGTGCCGCCGGGACATTTGCTGAACATATACTGCCCTGCCAGTGCCAGGGTAAATTCTTCACCGATATACCGGCCCTTGTTATCCACAATCGCCAGACGATCAGCGTCTGGGTCCTGAGCAAAGCCAATGTCGGCTCTGGCATCACAAACATTACCGCAAAGACTGGTCAGGTTCTCCGCTGTTGGCTCAGCCCCATGAGCGAATAATCCCGTCGGTTCGATATTGACCGGAACAACCTTGCAGCCTAATTTTTCCAGCAAAGCAACCCCAATCGGACCTCCTGCCCCATTGACGCTATCCAGCACCACCTTGAAACCTTTTGAG
>JBHJNC010000157.1:0-3896 GCA_048497675.1 Gimesia maris | reverse complement strand
CCCTTTATTTTCTACCGAAGGCGATGTCTCTTCACGACTTGGACCCGGCGGGGAAGTTCTTTATTCATCGATTGACGGCTATGTCAAGACAAGCTATGTGGGCAGTTTCCGCAAAATCGAAAACAAGTATAATGTTGGCATTGTTTACGGCCGTCGCACGTTCTTTGATCCGATGACACAGATCAAAAGCACCCCAGAAATCCTCCTGATAGATATTACCCGGATGGATCAGGGTCCATTGAATGAATTCAAGGCGTCGCTGTTTTTTGAATACGGCATCAAGAGCAATATGTACGAAAATTACTGGGAGTTCGAGCAGTATGTCCGTCTTGGGCCTCCGGCGATTGCCGCGATTAAGGCGATTGGCGCAGCTGAAAAAGACAGCCTGACAGTAATTGTCTCACATGAATTCATGGGTATGCCTACGGCTCTTGCCGCCAAGCTTGACCCATTTGACTTCAAGACGGTATTTTACGCCCATGAAGTTGCCCCTGTCCGCAAGATCGTCGAAGGACATACCGGGCATGATACGATGTTCTATAACGTGATGCATAAAGCACATCAGCAGGATCTGTATGTCAATGATGTCTTTGGCGACCAGACGCATTATTTCAAATATGCGCTGGTGGATGCCGCGCGGTTCTGCGACAACATCCTTGCAGTCGGCGATTGCGTGGTGGATGAGCTGAAATTCCTGGCTCCCGAATTTGAGCTGGCTGATATTGATTTGACATACAACGGGATTCCCGCATACGAAGTAACACTGGCCGAGAAAAATCAATCGCGTGAAAAACTCAAGGAGTACTGCCAGAATCTGCTGGGATGGAAACCGGATTATGTATTCAGCCATGTGACCCGATTGGTGCTCAGCAAAGGCCTGTGGCGCGACCTGCGCGTGCTGGAACACATGGATCGGCAATTTCTTATGCAGGGCAAGACGGCTGTGCTGCTTGTCTTAAGTACCGAAACGCACCGCAGACGCGACCGCGACATATACAATATGGAAGCGGCCTATAATTGGCCTGTGGCTCACCGGGAAGGAATGCCGGATTTATCCGGCGGTGAAGCTGCCTACTATGCAGGCGTTCAGGAATTTAACACCAGAAGCCGGGCGATTAAGGTGATTTTCATCAACCAGTTTGGCTTTACCCGCCAATGCTGCGGCCACCGAATGCCATATGATATGGAATTTATGGATATCCGCCGCGGTTCCGATGTGGAATTCGGCCAGAGCATCTATGAACCATTCGGCATTGCCCAGCTTGAACCGCTGTGCTTTGGGGCGTTGTGTGTGGTAACTTCCATTTGCGGTTGTGCTGGATTTGCCAAGGCTGTTACCGGCGGCAAGGAAGTGCCCAATGTGGTTTATGCCGATTACACCGAACTGAACGGCGATGCCAATTTAGAAATTGAGCAGCTGATGAAAATAGATCGCGATTATCGAGATCGTATCGAACACAAGATCAGCGAAAAAATCGCGTTGGAAATCTGTTCACGCTTACCCAAGAATGACGAAGAGGCTTATCGTCTGCTCCGTGATGGTTATGATATTGCCAAGCATATGGGGTGGGAGGCCGTCGCTGAAAACTATGTACTGAAAAGTATTCATAAAGCGATCAAAAAGACCCACAATAAATTTGTGCGGGCCTAAGCCCCAAAACGCAAGACACCAAGCCGTGTGAAATGAGGTAACTCCTTATTGCACGCGGCTTTTTTGTTTCTACTCTCTGCGTTAGCCCGCAGTTTTGTCGATGAAATCCCTTTTTAGAATCTTTATTTTACAATTTCTGAATACCCATTAAAATACGTCCACTTTCGATAGGGATTACAATTGAAAAAAGATAAAACCAGGCTTTTATTTGACATAGATGACGGCGGGTCTAAGCAGGCAGGTCAGGTCATCCGGGTAGCTGTCGATACGGGAGCAGATACTGTATTTGACTATTTGCTCCCGGAGCAATTGGGTGCGGTTTCGGTTGGCCAGCGGGTCGAGGTTCCGTTTGGCAAAAACAACAAGCACATCCCGGCCTTCGTACTGGAGGTCTTAACCGACTCAGATGAGATTGACAAGAGCAAGCGATTCAAGCTTAAAGTTGTCCAGAAAGTGTTAGACTCCGCTGCCTTGCTTGACAGCCAACTGATGGCTCTGGCTCAGTGGATCTCCGAGTACTATGTCTGTCCGCTGGGGCAGGTCTTGTCGGCGATTGTCCCGGCAGCAGTCAAACACGACGCCGGAGCCAAGACCCGACAGTTTTTCTACCTGGATACCGAACAGGCCGAGGCGTTCACCAAAGTCAAAGGCAAAAAGCAGCAGGTCATCCTTGAAGTTCTCCAGTCTCTCGAAGCATTTGATGAAGCCAAAGCTGTAGAAAAAGACTCTCTCCTCCGACAGGCCGATTGCAAGATTGTCCCGCTTAAGCAGTTAATTCGTGCAGGGCTGGTTCGTGTTGCGGCAAGGCGGGTCGTCTGGTCGCTGCCGGCGATTCCCAAGGGCCTTGAATACAGCGGCAAAGAAGTCATTCTCAATGAAGACCAAAAGCGGGCAATTGAGCATTTAGCCGCGCAGGTTCAGTCCGGCAAATTTGGTGTTACGCTTCTGTTTGGCATAACCGACAGCGGCAAGACCGAAGTGTATATCCGTGCCATTGAAGCCTGTATCCGGCAGGGAAAGCGGGCTATCGTTTTGCTGCCGGAAATTGCCCTGACCGCCCAGACGGTCGAGCGGTTCCGCTCACGCTTTGAACATGTTGCCGTACTGCATTCGGCACTGACTCCGCCGCAGCGCAACAGCCAGTGGCAGATGATCAAAAATGGAAAGGCCGATGTCGTTATCGGCGCCCGGTCGGCCATTTTCGCGCCGCTGTCAAATCTGGGGCTGGTGGTCGTTGATGAAGAGCACGAACCCAGCTACAAGCAGGATACTGTCCCGCGTTATCACGGGCGCGATGTGGCCATAAAACGAGCGCAGTTAGCCGAAGCACATTGCCTGCTCGGCTCGGCGACGCCTTCGCTGGAGACATTGACCAATTGCCATACCAAGTCTTTTTATACGATGATGGAGCTGCCGCACCGGGTCACTAAGATGCCGATGCCGAAAATGCAGATGATTGATATGACGCTGGCCTTTCAGGGATCAGGTCAAAAAGGCCCGCATATCCTCAGTCCCGCAATGCTTGATGCTTTGGAAACTACGCTTGAGCGTCAGGAGCAGGCGATAGTGCTGCTGAACCGCCGCGGCTACAGCAACTTTGTCTATTGCCCCAGCTGCCGGCATACGCTGCATTGTATGAATTGCGATGTAACGCTGACGTTCCATAAAAAAGCGGATATGGATAAGCCCGAAGATACCGCCGTGGGCCCGCACATTCAAAGCGGTTATGCGATTTGTCATTATTGCCTTTCCAAAACGCTGGTGCCCAAACACTGTCCGCTGTGTCAAAAAAATATGACGATGATTGGTTTAGGTTCTCAGCGGCTGGAGGAAGAACTGAATGCCCGCCTGCCGCAGGCCCGTATCCGCCGGATCGATAGCGACTCAATGGACGGCCAGGACTATTATGCGGTGCTGGATGATTTTGCCGCCGGCAAAATTGACATCCTTGCCGGCACCCAAATGCTTGCCAAGGGGCTTCACTTTCCAAATGTAACCCTGGTCGGTGTTATCAGTGCGGATACGGCGCTGACCTTGCCGGATTTCCGTGCCAATGAGCGGACGTTTCAACTGCTCAGCCAGGTTGCCGGACGTGCCGGCAGGGGCGATAAACCAGGTCAGGTTTTGGTGCAGACCTATCTGCCCGAGGCCCCCGTGATTAAATATGCACTCAAGTATGACTTTGCCGGATTTGTCAAAGACGAATTGGAACATCGCAAGGCCTGCCACCTGCCGCCATATTGGA
>JBHJNC010000156.1:0-3861 GCA_048497675.1 Gimesia maris | reverse complement strand
ATCGGTGCAGACGCAGGCAAACCGCCAGGTGATCGCCTCGCGGCTGGCGGCGGATTTACTTGAAGAGATTGCGGGAATGGATTATACGGATATTAAGACTGCTTATGTCGGAAAAACCACAACCGAATCTGCCGGGTCGCTCAAAGACGGGGCAGGAAACACAATCAACGTAACTCAAAACCCCGGCTATTTTGGCCTAAGCCGGTCTGTAACCGGCTCGCTCGATACGACAACCGTATCCGGAGTCGAATTGATCAAGTTGGATGTCCAGGTCGCCTATAAAGGCGCTGTGATAGCGAGTGTTTCTACGCTGATAGGGGATCGTTATAAAAATTGAAAAATGTAAACGGAAAATCGAAAATGGGCTCACAGTCAGTCAAGTCAACTCAACGGCGTGGTTTTACGCTGATTGAGCTGCTGGTTGCATTGATGGTCATGGCAGTGGTTCTGACTGCGGCGGCAACTATGGCTGGAGCGCTCAGCAGCGGCAAAGCCGTTGTTGAGCAGACCGGCCGTGACTCGGCATATTTGATGCAGCTTCAGAACCGAATGTCGGATTTGATTATGCGTGCCAATGGCGTCTTGTCTGCTGACGCTCAGAAGATTGTTCTCTGGCACGATTTGGATTGTGATCGTGCCGGAGTTGATTCGGAATATACAACCATTGAGGTTTCAGAAATGGTGCAGCTGGTCATTTATAACAATCATACGCCCGACACGAAGGAAATCTATCCCAAGTGCAGTAATGTACAGTTTTGGGCCGATAATGCCGATTGCGGTCAGATTCGGAATATTACGGTAAAGTGGGATATGGTAGAAGGTGGTATTTCTCAGGCTTATTCGATATGCGGGACGCTCAGAGGCAAAGAGTGATGAATAACGATAGACAAGTAAAGCTGCTTAGAGTTCATCACCGGCAAAGCAGGCACAAATGCGACGGGATGGCGATGCTTTCGGTATTGTTTATCGTCATGGCAATTGTTGCCATCTCAATGGGTTATCTGCATCGTGCCGATATGGCCGCGGCTTCCGGCAATAATATGGCGATGCGTACCGAGGCGGATTATCTTGCCTGGGCGGGCCTGGAGCGGGCAAGGGCGCTGGTTCAAACATCCGAGCCAAACGCCCCCCTGGGACATTGGTCGGCTGCCGGCCAGCAGCTGGATAATAGTTCAAATCTGTATTACGACCTGTCGATTAGTGATCCCAATACGGCGGCCGCGATTTATGTTTATTCTTTTTCCTGTGAAGCGTATGCCTTGAATGGTTCAGACAAGCAGGCACGCAGCGTTCTTTCCGGCAGGATTTATTATGACACCAGCGACGGCAAGACGACATTTGGAAAAATTGTTCGCTAAGGTATTGGTGTTTGTTGCGGTAATTTAGGAGCTGAAAATCCCTTTTTTATAGGAATGTATGTTTGACATTCTTGTAAAAATAAGGGGTATGGATTTTGATCCGAGATTCTGGGCCGGAATTTCCTCTTTTCTTTGCAGTAGTGATTGCAGTGATTGTAGCGGTTTTGCAGACTGCCATTTCTTTCCATCTTCGTTTTCAACGCTGAAAACACCTCATTTCTTATTAACACACATTGGTACCGTTTTCCCGGCTGGCCCGCAGCCGGCCGAGACGATCTGCTATATCCCAGTTAGCCTGAAATGCCGGTTAAGCCGGTCAAGTCAATTGTCGAAAGATTTACGGGGATGAGTCTGAAATCCCGTAAGTACGACCTGTAAAATAGAGAAAAACAATGAAAAAAACGAATTTTAAAAGCAAAACCCCATCCGGATTCACAATGATTGAAATCCTGATGGTGGTTGTGATTCTGGCCGTTGCAGCAATGATTGTCGTTCCCGCCTTGTCCAGTGCCGCTGATATGCAGGTGCGTTCGGCGGCCAATACCATCGCGGCCGACCTGGATTATGCTCGCGGCTTAGCGGTCACATGGCAGAAAAATTTCTCGGTTGTGTTTGATTCTGCGACAGAATCGTATGTGATTCAGGATGACGCGGGAACCGCAATTAAAAATCCGCTGACCAGTATGGATTTCAATGTTGATCTCGATGCGGATTCGCGTTTGAGCAAAGTTGATATCGACAGCGCCAATTTTGATGGCGACGTTGAAGTAACATTCAATTATCTTGGCGCACCCCATGTCGGCGGTGCGGCGATGAACAGCGGCCTGATTACAGTTCAGGACAAGACCGAGGCGTATAAGCTGTATGTCAAAGTCGAACCCGCAACAGGGTACATCACGATTGATGATGCGCCTTAACTTTATTCGTGGTAAGTGTAAATGCTCAAGTTCTTCAATAATTCAGACAAAATAGGCCCGATAGGGCTTGATATTGGGCACTGCTCGATCAAAATGATTCAGCTGTGTCGGGATAAAGACGCTCCCAAGATTCTGGCGGTTGAAGATTCTCTGATTGATCCAACATTGCAGGACCCGGATACACTGCGGGCGGAAATCATATCTTCGATTCGCAGAATGCATTCCAAAGGCGATTTTTCGGGCCGGCGTGTTGTCAGCTGCCTTTCGGGGGATGTGGTTAAAATCAAGAGCTTGCGTTTGGATACCGACGATCCGGCGGAAGTTGAGCACTACATGAAGACGGAAGTGGCGTTGCGTCTGGGCCTTAACCCCGAAACGGATGAACTTCGTTATATCAATGCCGGTTCCGTTTTTCAGGGCGAGCGGATCAAAAATGAAGCGATATTCTTTGGTGTCGAGCGTCAGGCGGTTGCCGAACACTTATCGCTGCTGGAAGGGGCCGGATTGGCCCCGACGCTGCTGGATGTGGTGCCGTGTGCGCTGTTTCGAAGTTTTCAAACCTCGCTGCGCCGCCGTGAAGACCGCGATTTAGTCAGTGTACTGGTTGACCTGGGCAGCCATTTTACGACGGTGATTATTGGAAAAGGTCAGCAGATTATTTTTATCAAACAAATTCCTGTTGCCGGTCAGCAAATGACCGACGATGTTGCCGCAAGCCTCGGTATTGCCCAATCAGAAGCGTCTCTGCTCCGGTCGAAGCTGCGAAATCCCTCTGCCGAATCGCTCGATCAAGATACCCGGCGGGCGATTCTCGATGCCATGCAGCCGACCGTTGAACAGTTGGCGCGGGAAATCTTGCTTTGCATTAAGTATTACGCCGTCACGTTCCGCGGGCAGCGCCCCGCCGAAGCGATTTTTACCGGCGGCGAAGTGTATGAAAGTTCTTTGATTGACTCTCTGCGAAGACAGTTGGGAGTTGAAATTCGGCTTGCCGAACCGCTTCGCGGAATCGAAATGCTTCATCCGGGCGTAGAACGGCGGAGCAATAAGCAAATGTGCGAATGGGCGGTTGCGGTAGGACTTGCTCTTCGCGGCTGGAATATTCCGATTCAAGACTCCGTAGCGGAAGAAATGGAGTCGGTAAGGGTATGATAGAACTTGATTTCATTCCGGATTGGTATCGTGCTGACCGAAACCGAAAGGTATGGCATCAAAGAAAATATGCCATCGTCGGGCTGGTTATATTTGCGATTGCATGCGGCCTGATGGTCGCAGGCCGCAGTTTGTCGCAGGCACAGGCAAAACTGGCCGGGTTGCGGTCCGAATTTGAATCCGGGATATCCCAGGTTCAGCGTTATCGACAGCTCCAGGTACAACTGGAGGGTCTGGAGAAAAATGCCAGGATGCTCGAATCCGTCAGTCCCCGCACGCCGTATTCGGCGGTTTTGGCCGAGCTGTCTCATTGTGTTGCGCCGGAAATCGTGCTTAGCAAGCTGTCGTTCCAGATGGTTCCCGTGGAAGGCGCAGGCCCGGCCGGCGCCGCAAGGCAAAAACCAAATCGTGTCCAGCTGGGTACCAATTCTGCA
>JBHJNC010000155.1:0-2879 GCA_048497675.1 Gimesia maris | reverse complement strand
CTGATGGCCGCTGCGGCGATTCTTTTTCCCCGTGCCCAGGTTTATGTTTTTGGGGTTATCCCGATGCGGATGATGACGTTGCTGGCGATAACCATCGTTCTAAGTGTGATGAACTTTATGTCTGGGCAAAACGCCGGCGGAGAAGCGGCGCATCTGTCTGGCATTGCAGCTGGTGTGGCCTTTGTTTATTTGCGTCCGCGATTAGTCAATTGGCGGCTCGAACGCAGCAAAGGGGCATGGGAACGAAAAATCCGTTGGGAACGGCAATTTCAAGCCGAAGTGGACCGGATACTCGATAAGATACATCGCGAAGGTATTGGCAATCTAACCCGCAAAGAAAAAGAAATCCTCAAAGAAGCCACCCGCAGAGAACAGCAACAGCAGAAACCTTTCAGAGATCTTGAATTATAGCCCTACAGCGTATTATTGATAAATATCCTCGCCCTCGACAATCCGTCTCTGAATTTTTTCCAGATATTCATCCAGCTCCTTGATGCTGGCAAACATATTCATTGCCGGCAGAAGTTTCATGATTTCAAAGACCTTGCGTATCTGCGGCTGGGGGTTAACAAGAGCCATTTCACCGTAATACCGCAGCATCGACATCTTGGCCTTGATAATGGCCCCGACGCCTGCAGAACTGATAAAATCGACTTCGGATAAGTCCAGAATGATAGTTGATATTTTCTTTTGGATTAAGGCGGTGATTTGCCGGTCAAACTGTTCCCATGTTTCGCCGGTAATCTGGCCGGAAAGAATAATTTTAACGGTGTTTTTGTCGATCTGCAGCAACTTGATATTCAACGGCATTGTCGCATTTCCTTTTCTATTTTGTCCCGAATTCAAACGGCATCATAGAGGCAACTGAGATTGCGGTCAACAAAAAAGCCATCATGCCTATAATAATATGTTTTTGGCGGAGCATCCGTCCGACGGGAATACAATTGTAGATTATTTATATATCTAAATAAAGCAAATATATATCTATTATAAATAGCAATAAAAGACATAATAAAATGGCTTTTATTTTTATGTTGCTAATTCTTTTTGAAATACTATAATAATATATTGCTATATCGATGAAAATATAGACGATTTTTCCGTAAAGAAGGTGCAGATGAAAGCAAAAAATTCGCTGAAAATGGAATTAAAGGATGCGTTAACCAAAGAGCAGTTTAAGCTGATCGAATCGTCATTCAAGTCCAACTATCAGCTCGCAATCGAAATGGTCGGAATTGATGGTATGGAACTGCACTCATTCTGTTCATCCGGCTGTCAGCCTCAGTTTTGCCGGTTAATTCGCACCTCGCGAATCGGGGCGGCACGGTGCCGTCAGGATCGTATACGCGCGATGAATATCGCGATGGAAACCGGCCAGCCATATATTTGTCTGTGTCATGCGGGAATCGTGCTGGTCTGTGTGCCGATTATGGATGGGGAAATACCGTTAGGGGGTATCTTTTTCGGCAAGTGCCTATGGGATAAGCCGGATGAGTTTTTCGGTACGGAACTCAGCAAACGTCTGCGCGGGCTGCGGTATGATTTTGTCGAGCTGCAGCGTGCGGTAGAGGGGCTTCCAGTCGTCTCGGCACGCCGAATCCATGACGCCGCGGAGTTTCTTTTTATCTTGCTTTATCAGACTGCAGAATTGGATCCGCGCGTTGTCCAATGGCGCCGCCAAAAAACCCAGCAGCAATCCAGTATCAGTGAAATTATTCACGAAACAAAAAAATTGGGATCCGATGAGCCTTATCCTTATGAGTCGGAACGCGAGCTTATCGCCAAAGTTAAAATCGGAGACCGGACCGGGGCCAAGGAGATACTCAATAATCTTCTGGGGGCGATTTTATTCCACAGTCCCGGCGATATGAATATCCTGAAGGCTCGACTGGTGGAGCTTTTAAGCGTCTTAAGCCGGGCCGCGACACAGGGCGGTGTGGATATTAATATATTGCTCAATAAAAATCTGGATTATATCAATAAAGTGCTGACGATTGATAATCAGGATGATTTGTGTGCCTGGATCAGCAGGGCCTTGGACGATTTTATTGAAAGCGTCTATTCGTGTCAGGATGCCCGCAAGATGGGGCAGCTTCGCCCGGCGATTGATTTTATGGAATTCAATTTCGATCGTCCCATTTCGCTGGCGGATATTGCCCGCAGCGCTCATCTGAGCGTGTCCCGATTGGCCCATCTGTTTCGCGAGCAAATGGGGATTACGCTGATTGATTACCTCACTCAGGTGCGAATCAATGCCGCCAAACGGTATCTGCTGAAAAGCGATATGAATTGCACCCGCATCTGTTTTCAGGTGGGGTATAACAACCAAAGCTACTTTACCCGTACCTTCAAGCAAATTACGGGAATGACGCCGCGGCAGTTTAAGCAGGCCAATCGGCGTAAATAGGGCGCATAAAAAAGGGCGAACGCTGCCGTCCGCCCTCTATGGCTTAAGAGTTTCTGCCCTGGAAATTTATCTGGCTTTGCTCAGTTTCGGTTCCGGTTCATTCGGAGAAACGAAAATGGTGTTATCCAGATATCTTTTTTCAGAGTCATCCATACTGGGTTCATTTATGATTTTCGGCGTAATGAATACGACCAATTCACTGTTTGTGGTGCTTTCTCCACGGAATTTGAACAATTCACCGATAAGGGGAATATCCCCAAGAAGCGGTACTTTGTTTATCTGGGTCGAGATATCCTGCTTTTTAAGGCCGCCGATGACAACGGTCTGCTGGTCTTTAATCAATGCGGTGGTGGTGGTTTCACGTTTAGCGATAATCGGCTGCGGTGCAAAAACCTGATTACCTACCAGTACGTCACCCGTTCGAACGCTGAATACCGGGTTAAGGACCAATCGAATTAATCCTTCACGTGTC
>JBHJNC010000154.1:0-4117 GCA_048497675.1 Gimesia maris | reverse complement strand
TTTTCCGATGACAAGACAAAGACGGCTTCGTATGACCGCCTCGCTGAGACGATTAGTGTGCCAAACAAAGCTATCTGTGGACAACTTGATTTATCCGCTTTTTGTATGTCCGGGTACTCATATCAAGGACCCGATACCTTCTATGGTGGGCTGTTACCACTTCTCGCCGGACAAGATTATTGACGAAGCGATTGAAGTGGCCTCGTTGGGAATTCCCGGGGTGCTGCTATTTGGTCTGCCTGAGAAAAAGGATAGCTTAGGCTCTGATGCCTACAGTGAAGATTCAACCGTATGTAAAGCAATCCGCCAGATTAAAAAAGCTGTGCCTGATCTGCTGGTTATTACTGATGTGTGCCTATGTGCTTATACAGACCACGGCCACTGCGGGATCATCAAAGACGGCAAGGTTGACAATGACTCGACTTTGGAATTGTTGGGCAAGATGGCATTATCCCATGCAAAGGCCGGTGCTGATATGATTGCCCCATCCGATATGATGGACGGCCGTGTCGGCAAGATACGGACCATGCTGGATGCGGCGGGCTTTTTAGAGACCCCGATTATGTCCTATGCGGCCAAATATGCTTCGGGTTATTATGGTCCTTTCCGAGAGGCTGCTCACAGCGCTCCGGGCAAGGGTGACCGCAAAAGTTATCAGATGGATCCAGGCAACAGCAGCGAAGCCGTCAGAGAAATGGAACTGGATATTGAGGAAGGCGCTGATATTTTGATGGTCAAGCCCGCCTTACCGTATCTGGATATTATTTATCGGGCCAGGCAGACTTTTAATGTTCCGATAGCAGCATATAATGTTTCAGGTGAGTATATGATGATTCAGGCTGCGTCGCAGCAGGGGTTGATTGATCGTGATACGGTGATGATGGAGACCTTAATATCCATAAAGCGGGCCGGAGCGGACATACTGATTACTTATTTTGCCAAAGATGTCGCAAAGAAAATAAACTTCAATAAGAGATAGTCAACTCGCTTGTATTCTGATTTGAAAAATAGAACAGATTTGTTACGTTATGGTCTTCTGTATGTGGAAGAAGATCGTGCCTGCTTTTATGGGTTTTTTTGATGATAGAAACAAGGTTAACTGCTTTAGAAAGAAAGATATTGAATGCCGTGCAGCACGGTATACCCTTGTCTCGTTCACCCTATCAGGATATAGCGAAGACTGTTGGTATTGGCGAGGAACAATTACTGGATATTCTTAAGCAATGGAAAGCGGAAGGTAAAATCCGACGCTTAGGGGCGATTATCAATCATTTTGAGATAGGGCATGGGGTTGGAGCAATGGTTGTTTGGAATATCCCGGAAGAAAAAATAGACTCAATCGGACAGATTTTTGCTCGTTTTTCTAAAGTTTCGCATGCTTACCAGAGACCGAGAAAAGAAAACTGGCCATATAGTTTTTATACCATGATTCATGCCTGCGATGCGGAGGAGCTTAAGGCTGCCATTGATATGCTGAGCCGGGAAAGCGGTATTACGGAATTCCGTGTCCTGAAAACGGTTCGGGAACTTAAAAAGGTTCCGCCGACATATATTATTGAAAAATGACAGGATAGAGGTTGTTATGTTTGAGCTGATGCCTTTAGAAAGACGTTTGTTTCTGGTGATATTGCTGTTATCGGCCATATCGTCTGTTGTGGCTCACGTGCAGATAGTAAAAGGCGATGGCAGATATCGTCATCTTTCGATGGCATTTGCTTCGGTTCAGATCGTACTGGGTGCAGTGCTGCTGATTCTAAGAGCGGTGAGTATCAAAGCCTTTCCTATTACCGGAGTTTTTGAATCGATGCTTATCCTGATGGTTTTTATCGGGATCACGTTTTTAGCGCTTTCCGCATTTATTCAGCAGGTCTGGTTTTTGTCTGCGATGGCCTGGGTGTTGTGTGCGATTGCGTTTTTAGCGGCGGTCGTAGCCAAGCCGGCAAACGAACTTCAGGAAGCGGCACGTACTCCATGGGTCATTGTCCATGCCCTGGCGATGGCTCTATCCGGGGCGATGATTGTGTTTGCCGCAGGCATGAGCGGGTTATTCCTATTGAGTCGTCAGCGGCTGAAAAACGGGCGTTTTTTGTCTTTATTCGGACAGATGCCTCCCATTGAAAAACTCGAACAGCTGACTTTATTTGGACTTCGGTTGTGTTTTGCGGCCTTGACCTTTGGACTGGTCAGCGGTGTCGGGCTGGTTGCGGTAAAATCCGCCGGACTCGGCATGACGCTTGGCGATTGGCTGACCGATTCGAAAATCGTGATGATTGCGATTGCGTGGCTTGTTTTGCTGGGGACGTTAATCCTAAGACGGGTGCTTGGGTTTAGCGGCAAGATGGTAGCACAGGCGACACTTGTTATCTGTTTTCTAATCCTGTTCGCGTTTATCGGCAGTACCATTTTCTGTAAATCCGGACATGATTTTGAGATGAAATCGACGAGTCAAACGGGTCAGACTGAATAAAATTATGAAAATATTACTGATTGGAATTAATCATAAGACGGCGCCTGTGGCCATTCGCGAGCAGCTTGCCTGCGATGCGGGGCTCGTATGTGATGCGCTGACCCGACTTAAAGAAGCGTATCCCGAGTCCGAATTTGTGCTGCTTTCAACGTGTAATCGTTTTGAGTGCTATGCGGTTGTGGACAAGACTGTCGGACCAAACGCTGAGGAGCTTTCCAGGTGGCTGGCCGATTTCAGGTCCGTTGCTATGTCGGCGATTGAAGAATATCTGTATGTCAAGACCAATGAGGACGCAGCGGCTCATCTTTTTACGGTTACCTCCAGCTTAGACAGTATGGTTATCGGCGAAAGCCAGATTACCTCTCAAGTGAAAGAGAGCTATAAGCTTGCCTGCAAGTGTCAGACATCCGGCAAGGTCTTGAGCCGGCTTTTTCATGATGCGTTCCGAACAGCGAAGGAAATCATCGCAAAAACGTCCATTGCCAACCGTCGTGTCAGTGTCGCCGGGGTAGCGGTCGAGCTGGTCAAACAGTTATTTTTCAATATTGCCTCTTCGAAGGCGGTGATTGTCGGGGCAGGCCAGATGGGCGAGTTGTTTGTTGAGCATTTTCGGCATGAAAAATGCCGGAATATCACCATTGTAAACCGGTCCCATCAGCGCGGCTGCCAGCTTGCCCAGGCTTATGATGTTGTCCATAAACCATGGGAACAGCTGGATCAGGAAATCCTTGAGGCCAACATTGTCGTTGGCGCCGCTTCGGCCATGGAAGGGTATTTGTTCAGTAAAGACCAGGTTTTGTCTCTGATGTCCCAGCGGCGCAATCAAACTCTGCTGATTCTTGATATTACCGTGCCGAGAAGTTTTGAGCCGGACATAAAAACGATTGAAAATGTATATCTATACAGCATCGATGATTTGGCGCAGGTTGCCCAGGATAATGTCAAGCTGCGAGAAGGCGATTTGGAGCGGGCAATAGAGATAATATGTGAATCTGTGTCGGCCTTTATGGACTGGTTTTCAACGCGGGATGTCGGTCCGGTTCTTGGACAGATTAAGGAGGCTTTTGAGCAGATTTACGAAATCGAAATGGAAAAGTTTTTTGTCGGACCTCGCCAGGCGGCCTCCTGCAAAGAACTGATGGAAGCTTCTATTGGGCGGGTGGTTAACAAGCTGTGCCATTGTGTGATAAAAAATATCGACGTTCTCTCTAAAACACACGGTCCGCAGGAGGCCGAAAAATTTGCACAAAGCATACTCGAGAATGCTAAACAGATTATCGCTGAAGACAGGAAGAAAAATCAACAATGAAGCCGTCGTCACCCCAAACACAAAAACTGCGGCTTTTATTCTGGGAAAGCACGATCCGATGCAATTTGTCATGTGCGCATTGCAGGCGTGTCGAATCGGATGAGGCGGCAGGCTCCGACCTTACAGCTCCTGAAGCGAAATATCTGATCGATCAGCTTGCCGGTATCGGCAGGGCCCAGGAGTTTATGCCGATCCTTGTTTTCAGCGGAGGCGAACCGCTGTGCCGGAAGGATATTTTTGAATTGATTGAATACAGCGTCAGACAGGGTCTTAAGTGTGCTTTGGCGACCAATGGGACTCTGATTGACGAAGCTATCGCTGGTAAAATTAAGGCTGCCGGC
>JBHJNC010000153.1:0-4570 GCA_048497675.1 Gimesia maris | reverse complement strand
AGCGACTTCTTCAGGCGGGCAGTTATGATTTCTTGCCCACAGGCACAAATCCATCTGTTCATACGGCAGGGAGAAATAGAACTCTTCCTGCGATTGCGGCATCGAGTAGGTATCGGTAGTCGGTGGGCGGGAGCAGATTTCCTCCGGCAATCCCAGGTGGCGGGCCATCCGATAGACTTGGGTTTTGTAAAGATGGGCAATCGGCTTGATGTCCGCCAGTCCGTCGCCGCCCTTGACGAAAAAGCCCTGGTCGTATTCGAGGCGGTTGGGTGTGCCAGCTACCGCATAATTCAGCCGGTCGGCGTGGTAATACTCCAGCGTCTTGCGGGTGCGCTGCTTGAAGTTGGTCGCTGCGACGATGCCGAGATAGGCATCGGCCGAAAGCCGTTTCTGGATGATCTGGCCGTCCGGATTTTGTGCAACGATGGAGAAAAAGCGGAACTGGTTGGTTTCCGTTACCGACGGCAGGACGATTTTGGATTTCCAGCCGGGGCCGAATTCGGGGATAACGGTGCGGATAGCCTCGTCGCGCCGCCGATAGCAGCCGTAGGCTTCGAGGATTGAGCTGATGTTTTCTACGGCGTAGCGGATTTGCAGATGTTCGGCCAGCATCGTGCTGAGCCGCAGCGTATCGGAGTCGGAGTCTTTTTCCGGCATCAGCAGGCCAAAGACGCGGTCTTTGCCAATAGCGTGTACGCATAACGCGGCAGTGGTTGAGCTGTCGATGCCGCCAGACAGGCCGAGAACGACCCCCTGACGTTTGAGCGGGTCTTTCAGTGCCGCCCGAATGACCGCCCCGATACGGTCGGCTTCTGCTGCGTAATCAAGATTCAGTACATCAAATGTGATTTGGCCGGAAGGGCTCATGTGTTTTGCTCCTGTTGTTTGAGTGTTTTTTTGTCGATTTTGCCGTTTTGCGTTCTGGGTAATTCAGGCAAAAATTCCACGAATTTGGGCACCATAAAATTTTCCATATTCTGCGTAGCGTACAGCAGCACATCGGCCTGGGTCAGATGGCAGTCTTTCTTTTTGACCAGAAACGCCTTGGGGACCTGTCCTAAGATTGGATCGGGGATGCCGACCACGGCCGCTTCGACGATGCCCTCAATCCGCAGCAGAACGTTTTCGACTTCTTTGGGACTGACTCGCTCGCCGCGGGTTTTAATCATATCGTCTTTGCGGGCGACAAAGTATAGAAATCCTTCGCTGTCACGTTTAAATAAATCGCCGCTGTAAAGCTCAACTTGTCCGTTGGGGTTGCGTTTGCGAAATACCGATGCGGTCAGTTCAGGATCTTGCCAGTAGCCATTCATCACATTGACGCCGCTAACGACAAGCTCGCCGGTCTGGCCGTTGGACAGTTCATTGCCTTGTTCATCCACAATCGTGAGCCGGCAGCCGGGGATTGGAATGCCCACCGAATCCGGACGTTTATCGATTTGTTCGTACGGCAGATAGCACGTTCGCACGCACTCGGTTAGGCCGTGCATTGGAATGATTTTAATATGCGGCCATAAGCTGCGCATCTTGCGGGTATGCTCGGGAGGCAGTGCCGCTCCGGCCGAGGTGATATACCGCAGCGAGGAAAAGTCATATGCCGCTACATTATTCAGATTCAGCAGCATTGCCGCCACAGTCGGTACCAGCGGAAAAGCCGTTACCTTATACGTTGCGATTTTGGTCAGCACATCGTGCAGATAGACGAATGACTTTTCAAGTACAACCGTACCGCCGAACATCACGCTCATCAGGACTTGATACAGTCCATAGCCGAAGGACAATGACAGGACATTTAGAATGATGTCGCTGGAATTGTTTTCAAGATAGCTGATGATGCTTTTGCAGACAGCGGTCATTTTGCCGTGCGGCTGCATAACAGCCTTGGGCTCCCCGGTTGAGCCGGAGGTGTAAATGAAGGCCGCTAAATCATCGCTGGTTATCTGCGGGCAAGGTCTCCTTGACGAAGGTGTTTGAATCACCTCTTTCCAGTCCATGCTGGGGGTTGCAGTTATAATTGCCTGCGGTAATACCGGGCTTGGAGAAATCCAGATGGATTTTGGTTTATTTTGTGTATTGGGAATTGCCTGCAGGACAATCCGGGCTTTGGATGTATGGGTAATCAGGATGTCTGCCTGGGCATTGTCGAGAATGTAGGCCAGTTTGTCCGCTTTCAATGAAGTGTTCAGAGGAACGAAAATGCCGCCGGCCTTGAGAATGCCGTATAAGCTGACGACGGTTTCGATGCAGTTATCCAGGAAGATAATCACCCGATCCTGAGGCTTTAATCCCATCTCCAGCAGGGCTTGAGCGACAGCGTCGCTTTGCCGGTCAAGTTCACGATAAGAAATCGTTTCCCCGGCGCAGACGATGGCGGTCTTGTCCGGCCTGTTCCGGGCAGTGTTGATCAGCCATTCATGTAAAAGCATCGAGTCAAACATACTTAGACTTTCGTGGTTCTTTTGTCCACAAACACGGTTATTCTATCTTCAATGTCGCGAGTGGCAATTCGTTTTTCAAGATAATGATGATACAGAAGCTGGGTTGAAAGAATTCCGACCATCGCCATGCTGTCCACTTCGGATGCCGTATCTGAGGTGTTTAGTTTTGCAGCCAGTCTGCTGACGCGAATGGGGTCGAATAATCCTGTTTTGCGGATGGCCGAGTCGCTGAGCATTTCCGTATGTTCCTCGATGCCGGTTTTCAGCAGTGTTGCTGCAATCGGTGCGCGGTAGGGGTGTTTGGGCCGATTCAGGATTTCCTGCGGAAGGATATCCGAAAAGACTTTTTTAAGGAGGTATTTTTCGTTCAGGCCCAGAATTTTCCAGCATGTTGGTACGGCGGCCATTAGCTCAATAATTCGGTAGTCAAGGAACGGCAGGCGAATCTCAACCGAATTGGCCATTGCCACGCGGTCGCCCTGTGAGGACAATAGATAATTGGATAAGAAAAGGACGCTCTCAATGTATTGTGATTTGCTCAGATAATCCCATCCGTAATACTCCGGAGGCAGCTGTCCCAATAAATCCGCATACGGGTCATAGGTGCCTATTTGAGCATTCAGTTGATCGGAGAAAAACAGCTTTGTTCGGCGGGTGTTGTCCCAGCGAACAAGGTGCGAAAACAGCGGATTGTCGGGCGACTCGATTCCTTTGGTAAAGAAAGAAATCATCGCTTTTTGTGCCTTTGCATCTCTGAAAATATACGGATGCAGTTTTCCTATCAGTGCAGCTCGTTTTTGAGAATCGGGGAAACGGGATAGGCTGCGTCGAATTTTTGTTTCACGGAAGATGTCATAGCCGCCGAAAAATTCGTCTGCGCCTTCGCCAGTCAGAACGACTTTTAGTCCGGCGTTGCGAACGGTTTTGGACAGCAGCAGCAGCGGCACCGGTCCTGTGCGAAGCTGGGGTTTTTCAGCAGCAATCAGCATCTCTTTGAATGCCTGACCGATAAGCTGATTGGTAGCAAGCAGTTCGGTATGGCAGACGCCCAGCCGTTTGACCATCAGTTGCTGATAATCCCCCTCGTCAAAGTTTGCATCTTCAAACCGGATGCCGAAGGTATTGACCTGGCTGTCGAAATCCCGGACAACCCGTGCGGTAATGCCGGATGAATCCAGTCCGCCGGACAGGTAGCAGCCGACAGGAACATCGGCCCTAAGCCGCAGGCGAATGGCATCGTGCAGAAGGCTATCGGCTTGTTCGACCCATTCGGATAAAGTCTTGTTTCTTTTTGTGGAGTCCGAACAGAAAGGCATTTGCCAGAATCGCTTTGTGACTATATGCCCATTTTTTACGGTCAATGTCGAGCCAGGGGTAAGTTCCAAAATGCCCTCAAAGGCCGTTTTGCCGGGTAAAGTTGTCCAGAATGTGAAAATCTGCTCTAAGGCGATTGGGTCCAGCTTTCGCGGAAATTGCGGGATTGTGAAGATCGCCTTTATTTCTGAGGCAAAAATGAAGCGATTATTATGGATAGTATAATGCAGGGGGCGGATGCCGACCCGGTCGCGGGCCATAAACAGTTCCCGTTTTCGGCTGTCCCAGATGGCAAAGGCAAACTGGCCGTTAAAGTGTTGGACGCAATCCTGGCCATACTGTTCATAGGCGTGCAGGATGGTTTCGGTATCGCTGTGGGTATAAAACTGATGTCCTAATGCGGTTAATTCCGGGACGAGTTCTTTATAATTGAAGATTTCTCCATTAAAGACAATCCAGAGGGTTTTGTCTTCATTGTGCATCGGTTGAGCGCCGCCGGAAAGGTCAATGATGCTAAGGCGTGAGTGAGCCAATCCGACGCAATCGTCTATATAAAGGCCTGATTCATCCGGTCCGCGATGCTGTAAAGCCCCGATCATTCGTTTGAGTGCCATCGCCTCGGCAGGAGCTGAATCACGGAGATTAAGGATTCCGGCTATTCCGCACATTGAAGCTTCTTTTCAAGATATTTCGAAATATTGCTAAGGCTATCGAAATTCTCCGGAATCAGCTCTTGGTCGTGTATCGTGATTTTGTGATTTTTTTCGAGATACTGAATCAGTTCAAGCATTCCGGTAGAGTCGATGATGCCTGACTTG
>JBHJNC010000152.1:0-6782 GCA_048497675.1 Gimesia maris | reverse complement strand
CCGTAAGCCTTCTTGCTGAAGTTTGGTGTTCTCAACCGCCAAATCGACAAGCACTTCATAGGTGCGTATAAGCGTGTAGGTCCGGGCCACTTCTCCGGCCAGCGTCACCAGTGCGCTGTCATAGTCTGCCATCGAAGCCGCAAGACTTGCCTGGGCCGCTTCGATATCGCGCCGGTACTTGCCCCAGAAATCCAGCTCCCAGGATGCATCAAACCCCGTCTGATAATTCCAGTGATCGCGATCAAGAGCAGCGCCGTCAGGCGCATGTTCCCCAAGTCCCTCCTTGGTCGCTTCGCCGTTAATCGCCATCTGGGGATACTGCCCGCCGACAGCAATACCCAGCCGGGCACGAGCTTCCAGAATCCTCAAACCCGCAATCTGCAGCGGCAGGTTCTGCTGATAGGCCATCTGAATTAATTGGTCAAGTTTGGGGTCATTGAATGTTTTCCACCATTGACTATCCATTTCGGCCTGAATCGCTATCCGCTCGTCGGCTTTCTGGCTCCAGTTTTCATTGAGCTTCGCTTCGGGCTTGACAAAATCCGGCCCTACGGCACAGCCGCCAAACGGCAGCATCAGACTCAACAGCAAAACGACACCCGCAGCCGCAAACAGTTTTGGGTACTTCGCTTGTTTTTTATTGTTACATCTGCACATAGAAGACACCTCCATGGGTCATTTTAGGATATTATATTATTGGGGAGGAAACGACTTCAATAATTCTCGGACAGCATAACCTACCCGCTGCTGTTTTTCTTTTTCGCTAACCGATTTAAGTTCTACCTCGGCGTTAAAGACACCCACCCAGACCGGCTGCATGCTTTTAGCGTCAATCATCTGCACCACCAGGGCGCCATGTACATAATCATTGGGGGCTGCAACCGCGGCAATCCACTCGTTGCCCTGCACTTCGCTCTTGGCAATCAGAATATCAATCTGCTGTTGAATATCAACGGCATAGACTACAAAAAAGTCAATCCCCTCGTATTCACCGGCCTTGTACCCCTTTTTCTTCAGTTCGGCAGACAGGGCGGTTTTTAATCGCTGGTCAATCATTGTCCATTCCGAGTCCTCCTGAGTATCGGAGGCAAACTGCACGAAGGCATATTTGGCGCCTGCGGGGAGCTTACATGAACTATTGTAAGATGTTCTTACAACTGCACTTGTGAACGTTGAGGGGGGATTTGATTTCGTATCGAGGCCGCAGCCGGCCGCCAACACAACAACCATCAAAATGATACAGATTTTTAAGCTTTTCATATGTTCATCCTTAAACCAGTTGCCTCTTTTAAAAACCCGAAATATGCTGATGATTATACCACTTAGAAATGTCTTCTCAAGATAATTCTAGATGATAAAACCACAAAATCTGAACTATGGGTGTAGATAAGGCACAAGAAAAATCGGTCGCGATGCTGATGGGAATAATCCGGCGTTAAATGACCCTTGGCAACCAAATCCAAATATATGATGTGCAAAGCTTTATGGCGTAGTTTTTCAAACTTCCAAAAACCATTCTCTAAGAAAAAAAGCCCATGCCGCCGGTTTAGATTCCAAAGGCATGGGCTTTGATATACAAATTGGTAGTGTTTCGAGCGTTAGGCTCAAGACACTGAATGTTCAGGGCTATTTAAGCTCTACAGCCCAGATATTTCTATAACGGACAGCACTGCCATGATCCTGCAGCTGGATAGGACCGCTGGCTTTTTGCTCGAAATCCGGGTTAATTGTCGAATGCGGAATTTCGACATTATCATGAATCTTCACACCATTATGAATCACTGTAATTCGCGGCTTGGTTGCAACCTTTCCTTTCGCATCCAGTACCGGTGCATAAAAGGTGATATCATAGGTCTGCCACTGCTCAGGTGCAAGCGAAGCATTCACATCGGGAGCCTTAATACTATAGATTGAACCACAATCGCCGTTGCCTATCATTAAACCAAATGAATCCAACACCTGAACTTCATAACAGGACTCGTTAAAGAATACTCCGCTGTTCGCACGATGTTGTGCGATTTTCCACACTTCCAGCGGCAGGCAGAATTCAATATGCAGCTGAACATTGCTGAACTGCTGAACGGTAAAATTGGAGCCGTTTTTCACTTCCATACTGCCGTCATCATTCAATTGCCAATTCTGGTTGGTCCATTTCTCAAGACTGGTCTTCTGACCCGGCTCATAAGGCAGCAGGACAACCGCATCTTTCGGCGGCTTTTGACCGAGTGTCGGAGACTCTTTTTGAACTTTTTTCAGCTCGCCGGTCAATCCGTAATAATGACCATCCAGCGTCATGACGCCATCCTGCACTTTGCCGTTCCAATCACGCCCGGCGGCCTGCCCTGTAATACACAGCACACCGTTAAATTCCGTTGCCGACAAATCAAAGCCGGCTGGCGTAAGCGTCCCATCCGCCGATGAAATATTGACCCTATAATTTTGACCTCCAACAGCAATCACATAAGCCTTGGCTGAATGCCCCCCAACTGTACCTTCGTAGTTCCCCATATAGGGGTTTTCGGCCAGTGCAAGAGAGATTATTGAAAGCAAACAAGCGGCAAAAATAACGTTTTTATTCATTTTTACAATCTCCTAATTTTAATAGTGTTATCCGTTTTTTTGAACCCTATCCAATCACGAATCAGTATTAAAATAAGACGAGACCTGCTTTACAACATAAAAATCGGCCACTGGCATATTTTATACAAGGACCGCCTGATGAAAATTGGACTTTACTTCCGGCAACTCCAGCTTTTTTCAATCTCTTCCAGCGTCTTGCCTTTGGTTTCCGGCACCAAGGCCAAGACAAAGATAAAGGTGATAACACAGAGTACAGCGTAAACCCAAAAGACCGATCCTGCAAGCTTTTCAAGCATATAGGGGAAAAACTGGGACACCAGGAAACATGCAATCCAGAGACATACGGTCGCCACTGACATCGCCCGGCCGCGAATCTTTGTCGGAAAGATCTCCGCAATCACAACCCACACCACCGGCCCCAGCGCCATCGCAAACGATGCCACATAGGCCAGTATATAAATCAGCACCAGTTTGCTGTCATACTGCTCGGCGCCGAACGCCCTGCCCACCAGGTACAGCGATAACCCCATCCCGACGCAGCCAATCAGCAAAAGAGGTTTCCGTCCGAATCGGTCAACAACCGCGATGGCCACGATGGTAAAAATCATATTTACCGCGCCGATAATAACCGTATCCGATATCGCCGTTGAAGAAGCCAACCCTGCGCTTTTGAAAATCTCAGGAGCGTAATAAAGAATCACATTGATGCCTGTAATCTGCTGCAAAATGGCCAATCCGATACCAATCAGCAAAGCCATTCGCATCCCAGGATGGAACAGCTGCCGGATATCCGAACTTTCCCCCGCAATCGCGGTTTGGATTTCCTGGAACTCTTTTTGGGCGTGTTCAGCCCCGCCAACCCTTGCCAGGATTTGCAGCGCCTCCGATGGACGACCCATTTCGGTCAGCCATCGCGGACTTTCCGGAACAAACAGCAGCATTATAAAAAACAGCAAGGCCGGCAGCCCTTCAGACATAAACATCCATCGCCAGCCAAAATCGACATTCCACGCCTCATCCCCTGCACGAGCGATTAAGGCGTTCACAAAATAAACCACCAGCATACCGCTGACAATCGCAAACTGGTTGAGCGAAACCAGCCGGCCGCGCATGGCTGCCGGCGATATCTCGGCAATATACATCGGGCACAGCATCGACGCCGCCCCTACGCCAAGCCCGCCCAGAATACGCGCGATAATAAAGTCAAACAGCGAATAGGGAATGCCCGACCAAATGGCAGAAACAAAGAAAAATACACCCGCCAGAAGCATGATCTTTTTACGTCCAAACCGGTCACTGAGTGTACCGGCAAACATCGCACCGAAGATACAGCCGACCAGTGCAGAAGAGGCCGCCCAGCCTTTCATCATCGGGGTCAGCGAAAATTTGATTTCCATAAAGCCGATTGCGCCGGAAATCACCGCGGTATCGTAGCCGAACAGCAGGCCGCCCAACGCCGCTACCAGTGATAATGCCAACACATAAAGAAATGAACCCCCTGCTTGTTGAGCTAAGGCCTGCGCTTTGATCTCCGACATCGATTAGTTCTCCGTAATGTAGATTTGCTATCTTAAGGGTGGCTCTAAAAATTGCTTTTGAGCGGCAAAGAGAAGATTTTTGTTCTCCGGCAAGAAAGACAAATCAGCTTTATTTGAATAATAAAGCGGCTTTTGTCTGACGCCGCCGGGGACAAAAAGATTCCTTTGTCCGCCAAAATGAATTTTCAGAGGAACCCTTAACACCAAGAAAATACCTGCCGCCTGAACACTTAGCCCTGCAAGCCCAAGAAAACACTGGACCCGACTTATAGAGCATTGTGTAGCTACACGACAATAGCAAAATCCAAAACTGGTGTCAAGAAAATACCTGCATCGCAGAATAACAATCGAAAGCCGTTTAAACAGTGGCTCTTAAAATTGCTAATACTGCCGAGAAAAGGAGATTAATCTCATCCAGATAGTTTACATAATCTTGTATCGAGGTCCGCCCGCACCTTCCGGAACCGTCCAGCGAATATTATCAAAGGGGCATTTTCGCTGACAGGTCTTGCAATGCAGGCAATTCGAGGGATTGGCCGCTTTAACCTCTTTATGCACCGTCTCATAAACACCGGCAGGACAGAAAGTAATGCAGGGTGCCCCGAATTTAGGCCAGCATTTCTGAGTGCAGACTCCGCCATCCTGAATCAGCAGATGGCACGGCTCTTCTTCACGGTGATGTGTGGCTGCAACAGCGGTAAACGTATCTTTATCGAATTTTGCAGACGGCTTAAGCCGGTATTTGGATGGGGTCATTGTCTGATAATCCGGCTCAATGTGGAATTTCGGCAGCAGCCCTCCCAGCACCGACAGCGGCATTCCCACCAGAGGCCCAAAACGGGCAACTGTCTGCCGGAAACTCTTGGCCGATTCCATTTCGGCTATCACGCCCCCCTCTTCCAGCAGCCGCGTGTACATCCGCGAAAAGCCCAGCGGGGTATCGAGGTTTTCCGCCGCGGCATTTGCTGCGGCAATACCCGACTCAATCGCATTGTGAAGCCCCTTGATTTTGAGCATATTCACAAATCCGGCGCTGTCCCCCAGCAGCACGACATTGCTGCGGCCTATACAGCCGGTAGCCGGGTCTTTCGGCAACGCATAAAAACCGCCCTCAGGAATCATCTTGGCGCCCGCGTCGGTAACCGTTCCGCCATCAATAAATTGTTTGACAAACGCATGCTGCTTAAACTGAGTCAGAGCATCCTGCGGATTAAAATCACAGTATTTATAATCAAGTCCGACAATCATCCCTACCGCAATCGAATGATTGCCCATCGGATACATAATGCCGCCGCCAAACATCGCAGGGCCGATTCCCGGCGTCCAGATCGGATACCCCATCGCGTGAACGACCCGGCCTTGTCCGAATTGTTCGTATTGTGCGGGCGTCACTTTTATCACTTCCTTAACGCCGAGAGAATACAGCTGATTGCCCTGCCGTTCCAGACCGGCCTTGGCGATAAATTTCTCGCTGACAAGACCATCACAGCCTTCGGCAAGCAGAATCAGCTTGGCCTCTATAATTTCACCCGGCAGATAATTCGGCTGCTTATGTCCTTCTTTATTAAGCCCCTGGTCAACCAGCTTAACGCCTCGGGCCGTATGACCTGCACTGTCCCATAGGATCTCTTCCGCGGCAAAACCATACAATAGCTCTACACCCAGTCCCTGAGCGATGGACGCCAAGTACGCCGTCAGTTTGCTGGCCGAGCAGATATAATCGCCTTTGTGGATCAACTGGCCAAAACCCAGCCCGAACCGCTTGGCCATCTTGATTGCAAATTCGATATTATATGACCGCTTTTTCCCAAGCAGGAACATCACATCGTCTTTGTCCACTTTGGATACAAGGACGGCTTTGGCGGCATCGCTTTCGGCCCATTTCGGATCAATCGGATCAAGCAGCCGGCTCAACGCTTTCGGCTCTAACACGGCGCCGGACAGGTTATGATTACCTGCCGCCTGCGCTTTATCGATTACTGCAACATCCAGCTGAGGCCTGGCTTTTTTCAAGGTAATCGCTGCCGACAGCCCTGCAGGTCCTGCGCCGACTATCAGCACGGATACCTGATTGGTGGTGTTTATTTTTTCCATGATTTATCCTTTTAATGCGTTGACCAAGTCAGGAATGATTTGCTCTGCGCTGCCGACTATATAATAATCGCAGTGCTTAAAGATGGGGGCATTCGGATCGGTATTGATTGCAAAAATGGTCTCGGTATTCGCCACGCCAATCATATGCTGGATCGCGCCCGATATCCCTATGGCAATATAGACCTTGGGGCCTACTGCAGTTCCGGTCTGGCCAACCTGATAAATACGTTCGACAAATCCCTGTTCCACCGCCGTACGGGTAGCGCCTTTTTCAACCGAAACATTAAAAGCGCCCTTGATTGTCTGGCAGATAGTACCAAGCAGACGATCATAATTGTCGCGGTTCTGCATCCCCTTGCCGCCGCTGATAATGACATCGCTTTCAAAGTTAACCTTGCCGTGGCCGATCTCGGTAGAAATAATATGCAGGCTCAAATCCGACTCACTGAGTTCTGCCCGATACTCAACAATATTCCCCTTGCGGGACGGATCCGCCGGCAGCCGACGCATTACGCCTGGCCGGGCCGTAGCCATCTGACACGTCGAGTCTTTGGTGCAGATAGTCGCCAT
>JBHJNC010000151.1:0-2604 GCA_048497675.1 Gimesia maris | reverse complement strand
TCGGCAACCCGCATCGGAAACTCACGGTACGAATGCTTATTGGATTTATACACCAGCAGCCCGCCGGGGCAATTCATCGGTTTGATGGCATAGGTAATCTCGTCCACCGTCGTAAAATACATATTCTGCTTATAATTATCCCAATGCCCGCTGCGGTGCCAAAGCGACTCATTGAGCATAATCGGCGTTTTAATCTCTGAATACCCATACCGGCGGTGTACTCTGCGCCAGTAGTCGATAATCTCGTTCCAGATAATCATCCCCTTGGGATGCAGAAACGCAAACCCCGGGCCTTCATCCTGAAAGCTGAACAAATCCATCTGCCGGCCGATCACGCGATGGTCGCGTTTTCGCGCCTCTTCCAGACGGGTAATATGTTCATCCAATTCTTTCTTATTGCGCCAAACGGTGCCATAAACCCGCTGCAGCATCTTCTGGCTGGCGTCGCCATGCCAGTATGCGCCTGCCACAGACATAATCTTAAACGCTTTCGGGTCAATTGCACCGGTACGCGGAATATGCGGGCCGCGGCACAAATCCATAAACCCATCGCCCTGCTGATAGAAGCTGATGACATCGCCGTTGGCGCGGTCAATATTATCCAGTTTATAGACATCGCCAGCCATTTTCTGGCGGGCCTGCTCGCGTGTCATTTCAATACGTGTGAAGGGACGGTCGGCTTTGACAATCTCGGCCATCTTGCTTTCAATGCGATCAAAGTCTTCCGGCCGAATCGTCGTATCCAGATCGATATCGTAGTAAAAACCGTCGGCAACCGTCGGACCATATACCAGCTTCGCTGACGGCCACAGCGAGCAAATCGCCTCGGCCATGATATGGGCACAACTGTGGCGCATAATCTCCACGCCTTCGGGGTCTTTGTTGGTGATAATTTGGAGGGCCGCTTCTCCGGTAATCGGACAGGATAGGTCAACTAAATTTCCATCAACTTTCGCCGCTAAAGCCGCCCGGGCAAGCCCGGCACCAATCTTTTCGGCAAATTGATATACGCTTGTGCCGTCGGGGCCTTCCAAAAATGCCCCATTAGGCAATTTTACCTGTGCCATTGATTATCCAGTAAGTCCTTTGTTTGAAATATATTACAGATATATACGGCTCGTCTGTTGCCCGCTTTGGGCCAGGCAGAACGGAATTATTGATACTATCCCTGCCGCATATACACAATGGTTGACAGTATAGCTTTGCCTATCTGCAATGTCAAGCCGACAATCCGGCCCATTTCGACCAAAATACGGGGAAATAGAAAATGGATAATTGTAAATCATCCCGCCCTCAACAGAACTTTTTTGCCCGTTACTTTTTAGCTTACTGTCTGTTTTTTTGCGTTTGCTGAAAAGACGCGAAGTGTGCGCCTTGCGTGAAACGCACCAGCTTTAAGGGATGAACCACGTCCAGTATAGCGGCCTTGCCGGAGTCTTCTATTGCGGCGTAAATGATTTCAACAACTCACGAATTGCATAAGCGACTCGTTCCTGTTTTTTTTGCTCACTGACTGCGGCCAGTGAAATTTCAGCATTGAAAACCCCCAGCCAGACCGGCACTCTATTGCGAGCATCGACAATTTGTACAAATAGAGCTCCGCCTGCGACATTTTCCGGCGATAGAATCCCTCCCATCCACTCATTGCCCTGTTCTTTACTGAGTGCTTCAAGACTGTCCATTTCCTGCTGGACTTTAAGCGAGTAGCCAACCAGAAAATCGGCTTCGGTGGGCTCTCCCATCTGATATCCTTTTGTTGTCAACTCGTTAAACAGTGCAGTTTGAATCCTCTGATTAATCATCGCGGCTTCATTATTCTCACTGAGTTCGAACACCTGCTTGACTAAGGCATATCGGCTGCCTGCGGGGTACTTAACCTCCGGATTGCAAGAGGTCTTGACGCTCATTTTTGAAAATGTTTTCGGCGGTTTGTTCTTACTGCAGCCGGTCATTGCAATTGCTGCAGCTAAAACTAGAAAGAGGATTTTATTTATCATACACAGTCCTTGCTTTGGATATTTTTTATCTCCAACGGATACATTCGGGTATTATAAGCTGTCGTTAGAAATTCACAAGCCTTAACAGAGCCATTTCCTTTGATCCAGTTCAGGTTCAGGCCATGTTTGTCGGCGTATTTTTGTGATTTGAATTGATTTTCCGCAGGGTTTGATTCGGACTTACGACCTCTTGCATGCCATGCTGTGCCGGGTTTGGCGTTAAGGAAATTATCGCATACTACCGTAACCTATTTCCCTGTATAGAGCTATAAATCACGACAAAAAGCAGGTTAAATTATACAAAACGCAGCTTTCTCCCCACTGCAAAAAATTCCTGCCAATAATCGGGTGCAAATTTGCCCTGCACATAGTTCATGTACCGCATTGGAAGATACATGAACACGAAGCAGCAAAAATACTCGTTGCCGATGCAGCAGAGGCGCTTTAGTCTTTCATCTGACACACTTCCATTTTGTGTATACCATTCCCATAGGGTGCCAAACGAGTTCTTGCCAGAAAGGGAACTATTCCATTTTACTCCATCGACTCTTTGAGTTTTCGGCAGGAATGGTAGAACTCTTCCGGCTGCATTTCCTTTAAAAACACC
>JBHJNC010000150.1:0-4933 GCA_048497675.1 Gimesia maris | reverse complement strand
CTCCTCTCCTGTCTTTTCCGTGCAAGGATGCTTAAGACGGGGCTGATGTCTGCCGGGGGGCAGAGGTCTGCCCCGTTCTTTTTTTATTTGTCCAACCCGCCCTTTCCGTATAAAATACCACCCGGAATCAAATTTAAGTTCTTTTATCGCCGAAGGCGGTTCCTTATTTTTGATTTTTAATTTTGATTTTTGATATGACGATATGATTCCATTACGAACGAACATCTATCCGAAACATACACCGTATGCCAATTATCTGCTGATCGCTGCCAACGCCATCATATTCCTGCTGTCATTTGGCCCGCACAGGGTTTATAGCCCCGAACACGGCCAGTCCGTTTTGGAGCCCCTCCGTTCCTGGGCACAGCAATTTATGCTCTTTCCCGATCGGCCCTACATCTGGCAATTCGTCACCTACGCCTTTCTTCATGGCGGCTGGATGCATATCATCGGCAACATGTATTTTCTGTACATTTTCGGAAATAACGTCAATGACCGACTAGGCAACGTCGGCTATCTGTGCTTTTATCTGGGCGGAGCTGTTTTTTCCGGTATTGGCCATTCAATGCTGAGCCTTACCCCCGTCCTTGGCGCCAGCGGAGCAGTCGCGGCCGTCACTGGAGCATATCTGGTTTTATTCCCAAATACCCTGATTACGGTATTCATTATGTTCTTTTACTTCTGGGATACAATTGAGATTCGGGCATTGTATTTCATCCTCTTTAAGCTCATCTTCTGGGATAATATTTTTGAACCCAAGATTTCTCCACAGGCCATCGCCTATTCAGCCCACCTGGCCGGCTATGTCTTTGGTATTTTATCGATTCTGTTTCTGCTCCTAATCAGGCTTCTGCAGCCAAGCCAAAACGACCTGTCTTATATGCTGCGTCAATGGAATCGCCGCCGTGTCTACCGGGATGTCGTATCTGACGGCTTTGACCCACATGGTGCCGGCCGTGTTGCAAAACCTGTAAACGCAACCATAATAACAGATAATAATGACAGCCAAAATCCGGAAATTACACGCTGTCGTGACCAGATCATTGAGGCAATGGCCAATAAAAACGTGGCTGCTGCCGCTGAAATCTATATTACGCTCTTAGAACAGGACCCGGAACAGACTCTGGGAAGACAGCACCAGCTTGATATTTCCAACCAGCTAATGTCTGTCGGTAATTGGAAATACGCGGCAGCAGGTTATGAGAATTTCTTAAGCCATTATGCTGCTTATGAATACATTGAGCAGGTACAGTTAATGCTCGGCTTGCTCTATACCCGATATATAAAGAATGGAAGCCGCGCCAAAGAGCTTCTTTTGGCGGCGAAGTCAAAACTGTCACAATCCGGACAAATCCGGATGTGTGAAGACCTTTTAGCGGAATTGCAGCACTAAGCTGCTGTCCGCGAAAAGCATTGACAACCGCCAAGACCAGTGATAACTTGAAGTTGAATAAGAAAAACTTTTATCGCAAAACAGATAATTTAGATAATATGGAGAAGATAGTATGAGTATTATGAAAAATGGACTTTTCATTGGGTTAATCCTTGTCATTTCAGGCGTTACATTCGCAGAAGCAGAAAGCCCGACCCCTGCTCCGGAAGCAAAAGCAGTTGAGACCGCCGCGGCACCTCAATTTCCGTATGTAGCTGAAATCGTCGGTACCGAAGTTTATGTCCGCAGCGGTGCGGGAACCGCTTACTACCATTGCGGCAAGCTCAATGCCCCGCAGCGTGTAACAGTTGTCGCTTCTGAAGCCAACAACTGGTTCAAAATCCTGCCCCCTGCCGGCAGCTTTTCCTGGATTTCCAAAACCTATGTCAAAGTCGATGCCGCACAGCCTACCAAAGGCGTTGTTACCGGCGATGCCGTCCGCGTGTGGGCTGGCTCGGACTTTGTTGAGCCAATGCGGTCGTCAAGCCTTCAGACCAAACTTAATCAGGGTGCCATCGTTGAAATCATCGGTAACCCTGCCGGCGAAGGCGATTATTACAAAATCACCCCCCCTGCCGGGGCTTTCCTGTATATCAGCGGCGAGAACCTTAAAGCCGTTTTGCCCGAAGTCAAGAAAGAAACAGCCGCGCCAGAAGCAGTGAAAACCGAAGGTGCACCGACTTTGGCAGACGTAACTACCGAGGTAAAACCGGAGCAGCCTGCCGCCGTCGAACCCAATGCCATCAAAATCGACCCCAACAAGCCTTTGGTTGCACCGCGGCCGGCCAAAGAACAGGAATGGCTCAAAGAATGCTATGCCATCTCATCCAAGCTGGATGAAGAAATTAAAAAGCCCGCCCCTGAGCAGAAGTATGACGAATACAAAAAAGCTTTAGAGCCGATTCTGGCCGATCCGAACTCCGCCGGTATTGCCATCGAATATGCCCAATATCTGTCCGGTCGTATCAACCGCTACGAAACCGCAATTACCTCCGGCCAGGAAGTCAAACAGCAGGAAGAGAAAATGACTGAAATTCGCAAGCAGATTGACGAGGCCCGCAAGGCCCAGCTTGAGAAGATCGCCATCAAGTATGATAAGTATGTCATGACCGGTATTTTGAAGCCGTCGTATGTCTACAGCGGCAGCGTTACTCAGAAACGGTATCTGCTGACCAATGACCAGGGCCGCGTGATTGCGTATGTGGTCGCCAATGATTCCTCAGTTGAGTCGATGGCGGAGAACCTGTTTAATAAGAAAGTCGGAGTGGCCGGGCGTATTATTAACAGCCCCAAAGAACTGGTAACCCTGGTGGCAGCTTCCAAGATTGAAGAACTCCAGGAACAATAAGACCACAAAAAAACTGACTTGAATTTGAGACCACCGTCAATCCTTTGGCGGTGGTTTTTTTATTGATGTCCAACTATGAATGCCCGACTATGGCAACGCCAAGTCTGTCGGCTAACTCGATGGTTTTGGGCTTATCGAGAATCAGCGTCTTTCCTGCTTCAACTACCACGCATTTTGCGTTATTACGAGCCAGGCTTTCGATGGTATCCGTACCGATGCACGGCACATCAAACCGCAAATCCTGATTGGGCTTAGCGGCCTTGAGCAGCGTCCAGCCGCCTTTCTTGCAAAGCTGTCCGGCACGCTCAATCATCTTTGCTGTGCCCTCAATTGCTTCTACCGCAATAATCTCCCGCTCGCGCACCGCGATAGCTTGACCGATATCCAGCCTTCCGATTTCCTTAACCATCGGCCAGCCAAAGTCTATGTCCGCCTGTACCGATGCCGCAGGCTGGGTTCGTGTCATCACGCCTTCGGTTGCCAGATGTTCTTTGCAGTATTGTGTTGAATCCACGAGCTTGATTCCTCCGCTTGCCAATTCTTCGGCTATCGCGTTTAAAACCGTATCATTCCGTTTATCCCGCCCCCGCAGCCGCCAGTACCAAATCCGAATCGCCCGCCAGTCCGGCAGATATTTGACAATCCGCCACGGCGTGTAAATCTTCGTCTTGGCCACGCGACCGACCATAATCGTATCGGTTACGCCATGCCACCTTAGCTTGCGCATCCAGCCGCCCGGCCGGGCAATCGCGCCGTAAAAGAACACATCGACAACCTTCGCCAGTTCCGACTCGGCACTGTCGGCAAGACCGGCACAGATGACCCTGAATCCCGCGCGTTTTGCGCCCTCGGCAACCAAAAACGGCAGTCTGCCTTGTCCGGCGATCAACCCCAAAACTGGTGCGTTATTCGGTTTCACCGGTTCCGCTCAGTTTGGCAACCTGCCGCTCGAGTTCTTTAATCTTCTTTTTCATCTCCGGCAGATACTCAATCAGACTATACGCCCGCTTGGCCTTGCTTGCGTCAATGGCAGGGGTACCTACAATCGTCGCCCCATCCGGCACATTATTCATCACGCCCGCCTTGGCTCCGACCTTCACCAGATTGCCGATGGTCAGATGTCCCGCCACCCCAACCTGCCCGGCAAGTACCACATGATGCCCCAGTGTCGCCGAACCGGCAACACCGACCTGCGGCACGAGCAGACAATGCGGGCCAATCTTTGTACCGTGACCGATCGCCACGCTGTCGCCGATTTTGCTGCCTTTGCCGATGACCGTGTCGTCCAGCGTCCCGCGTTCAATCGCAGCGCCGGAGCCGATTTCGACATCATCTTCAAGAATCACCCGCCCGATCTGCGGAATCTTGTGATGGACGCCCTTGTGCGTGGCAAAGCCGAAGCCATCCTGACCAATTGAGGCATTGGAATGCACAATCACTCGATTGCCAAGGACACAGTCGTCATACACCACCGCATTGGGATATAGGATGCAATCATCGCCGACTTTGGCATCAGGTCCGATAAATACCCCCGGATAAAGCTGACAGTTTTTGCCCACAGTTGCGTTGTCACTGACCGTAACAAACGGATGAATCTGGCAGCCTTCGCCAAGTTGGGCGGTCGGACTAATTGAGGAATTAGGGCTGATGCCAACCTGCGGATGTTTGCGATGGCCGTGCAGCAGCACGACAATCTGCATAAAGGCATAGTATGGGTCTTCAGCAATCAGCAGCGCTGCCGAGGTTTCCATCGGCGCAGCGACAATTACCGCCGATGCCTTAGTCGTCTGTACCTGGGATTCATATTTTTTATTGCTCAGGAATGTAATCTCGCCCGCACCGGCCTTATCCAGCGTCGAGGCTGCGAGGATGACAAGGCTCCCGTCGCCGACAACCTTGCCGCCGACGTGAACTGCTAATTCCTGTAGTGTTTTTGTCTGCATTCAGTAGATTCCTGTTAATTAACCTATTTTATGGGAGATTATATCCTTTCTCCGCCAAAGGTCAAGATTTTAGAGGGGTGCACGCCACTTTGAAGTCAAAACAAACCCACAAGGGTCAAAAATTACAAGTTATAGATTTCCATGCCAGTGGATACAAGGATATTTGGCTCTTGACAGCAAAACCCAACGTGGTATTTTTATAGTACACAG
>JBHJNC010000149.1:0-4197 GCA_048497675.1 Gimesia maris | reverse complement strand
CGAGCCTGTGATAAAATACCGCGAATATCCGAAATCACTCTTGTCCAAGATAAATATTGAAAAGTGAATAAGAAGTATCTCCGGGATAGGGTATAATTGTTTTTGATCGAAAACAAAACCAACACCCGGAGATAAGATATGATAAAGACCGGCAGCCTGTTTACGCAAGTTCTTTCTTTGGTGGATCGCAACAATTTTTCGCGTGCCGTTCATCAGTGGGATGCGGAAAAAGGGGCCAAAGGCTTTCGTTGCTGGGACCAATTTGTAGCGATGGTGTTTTGCCAGTTGGCCGGGGCGGACTCCTTGCGGGAGATTTGCGGCGGGTTATCGACAGCGATGGGTAAACTGGCCCATATTGGGCTCAAACAAGCTCCATGCCGTTCGACCTTGTCCTATGCGAACGAGCATCGCCCCTGGCAGCTCTTTGAAAGTGTGTTTTACGACCTCTTGGGGCAGGCTGAGGTCTTGGCCAATCAGCAAAAGCGGCGTTTTCAGTTCAAAAACCCGCTGGTCAGTATTGATGCCTCGACGATTGACCTGTGCCTGTCGCTGTACGACTGGGCGAAATTCCGCCGCAAGAAAGGGGCCATCAAGCTGCACCTGATGCTGAATCATCAGGGCTGCCTGCCCAGTTGGGCATGGATCACGGACGGCAAAGTCCATGATGTGACGGTGGCTCAAACGCTGGAATTTGAGCCGGGAACGATTGTAGCGATGGATCGCGGGTATGTGGATTATGACTTGTTTGGCCGCTGGACAGAGAATCGTGTCTGGTTTGTCACCCGGGCGAAATCTAATATGGCCTATGAGGTGGTCAGGACCCGTGAGCTGCCCAGCCGGGGCAATGTCTTATTGGATCAGGAGATTGTCCTGACTGGTTCGAAAGCTCAGCAGGAATGTCCGCATCGGCTACGTCGAATTGTGGTCTGGGACGAGGATCAGCAGCGTCAGATCGTGCTACTGACCAACCAGATGGACTTTGCGGCCAGTACGATCGGCCGTATTTATAAAGACCGCTGGCAGATTGAGTTGTTTTTTAAGGCGATTAAGCAGAATTTGAAGATCAAAACTTTTGTCGGCACCAGCGAAAACGCCGTCAAGGTTCAGATTTGGACAGCATTGCTGTGTATGCTGATGCTGAAGATATTACAGATACGTTCGACGTTTGACTGGAGCCTGTCGAATCTGGCAGCGATGCTGCGGTTTAACCTGTTGACGTATCGGGATTTGTGGGTTTGGCTCAATCAGCCATATCAAACCCCGGCCTTAGGCCCGCCCGACGGGCAGTTATTATTGTTTGGATAGGATTTGGACAGCAGAATATGGAGTATGAACAAAAAGACGGCAACCTGAACTTAAAACGTGGAAAAAACTGTCCGAAACAGGCGTTTCGGTAACGAATTTAAGGAGATACTCCGCAATGACGGATTATCTTGGACAGCAGTGATTGAATATATATGTTTTACAATCGTATGAACAATTATGAAGACGAACGATGGCAGAACGCTTTCTCCGGCAGCGCAGCAAGAACTGCGATGCCAGGTTGTTCATGCGATTATTCACGAAAAAATGTCGCAGGTGAGGGCCAGTCGTCTTTTTGGCGTTGGCCGCACGTCGATTCACAATTGGCTTGCGGCGCATCAACACGGCGGCGATGCCGCACTGAAGGCGCACAAACGAGGACCCAAGCATCAGTCTCGTCTGGCCGGTCATCCGGCCGCCACTGTTGTCCGTCTGATTACCGACCGATGCCCGGATCAATTGAAACTGCCATTTGTCCTGTGGACACGTCAGGCCGTATGCGAGTTGATCGAAAACCGATATGCCATTGGGATTTCGGTCTGGACGGCCGGTCGCTATTTGAAACACTGGGGCTTTACGCCGCAAAAACCACTGCGCCGTGCCTACGAGCAAAACCCACAGGCAGTGCAACGCTGGCTGGAACAGGAGTACCCTGCGATTCGCCGGCAGGCTCGCACAGAACGTGCCCAAATCCACTGGGGCGACGAAATGGGAATGCGCTCCGATCATCAGGCCGGACGCAGTTATGGTCTCAAGGGACATACACCGGTCATTCCCGGAACCGGTCAGCGGTTTGGCTGCAATATGATCTCGACGGTCACCAACCGAGATCATTTGGCCTTTATGGTCTTCAACACGCGATTTACCGCGACGGTCATGATCGACTTTTTGCGGCGGCTGATCCGGCAAAACAAGCAAAAAGTCTTCTTGATTATCGATGGGCATCCTGTGCATCATTCCAAGCGGGTCAAACAATGGGCGTATCGGAATCGGAAACGAATCCGGCTGTTTTACCTGCCAGGCTACAGCCCGCAGTTGAATCCCGACGAATTTCTCAATCAGGATGTCAAGACCAATGACGTGGGGCGGCAACGCCCCACAGATCAGCCGGAGATGATGCAGCAGGTTCGGTCGTATCTGCGGAGTACGCAACGCCAACCTCAAATTGTCAAAAATTATTTTAAGCATAAGGATGTTCAATATGCTGCCCGATAACTGTTCAGTAAATCATGCTCTCCGTAATAACTAAAGTGATACCTTGTCTTATTCTGCCGATTGCTGTTTGGCGATGAAATTCCAGACATCGTCGGCGGCGAAGGCTTCGATTTCGGCCAGGCGCGCGGGGGTGTCGAAACTTTGCTGTTCGATAACCACTCTTGGCCGCGGCCAGGTGAACACCGTTTCGACAAACAGCTTCTGCACTTCGCGCATATATGACTCGATGCGGATTTCGATGCTGGTTGGTTCAGCATTGTCTTTTTGATGGGGCGGCAGCACCAGCCGCAATCCGCCGCCGGCGACAGGGCGGTTGCCGAGAACAGCGAAATCCTGCGGTGCTTGTCCGAGCCGCTGCTCCCAGAGATATTGAAACGCGTGAGTCTTGGTGCTGTACAGATGGCGGATGCAGCCGCTGGTGTTGAGAATCTGATATTGGGGCATTGGCCAGGTTTTCTGATACGCGACGGTTACGGCCTGACAATCCCGACCGAACATCTCCAGATCATACTGGGGATTGGCTGCGACGATCTGAATAGTATGAATCTGGGGTGCTGTCGCTTCGAGGGTAACCTGCAGGCCCGACGGCTCGGTGCGCACCAAAGTAAAACCATTCGGGCGGGCGTTGGTCTGAGAAAATTCCAACCCGCCGTCCAGCAGGGCACGCTGGAAATTCAGCAAGGCACCTTTTTCATGTCCCCACGTGCCGGCGATGACGAAATTGATGCCAAAGTGAATACTGGTTTTGCTCTCGCGATTGATCGGTATCATAATATAGTCCGGTAATAGTGTCGATTTTAGTCGTTATTTGCTTTTTCTGCTTGGTTTAGGAATTATATCACAAACAGGCAAAAGTGAAAGCAAAGTCTGGTTAAGTAGGTGTTTTTCCTATCCGATATAAGGGCTGTCAGATGTTATTTAACCGCAGGCAAATAATGAACTTAAAAAACTGGCTTAAAAAATTGCGAATTATGCGGCTGATTGCTCAGGATGAGCCGCGTTTGTTCCCCAATCTGCGCAGTTGTGTCCGCAAGGATACCACCAGTCGGGTCTCGCCGCAGCAGATGCCGCCGCTGATGGTCCGCAAAGCCGCCTGGCGCAGCTAAAAAACACCATACATTATCTTTTAATTCTCTTCTAAAAATCTCCTCTTGTTGCATTCTGTATTTTGATATATAATATATTTTATTGGGGGGCGAAAGGCTTCGACCGGACAAGTTGATGGTCGGTTGGCGTGTCGAGGATAACGGTTGGCCTCGTTAAACTTCCGTTAAAAAACTTAACTGGCAACTACCAGTATAAACTGGCTGCGTAAATAACGCAACCCGCAACGGCCGGCTGCTCCCGCCAGCTTGCCCCTTGCGACGCAATGCGGGATAGTCGCTGTGCTCGTTCGCGGTGCGGCGGCAAAACCTTAGCGAAATAGCGATGTAAAGAGCCTGTCGATAGGCGCTTTATTGGGCGAATCATAAATTACCGACTATACACGTAGAGGACCGGCTTGAAATGTTTCGGGACAGGGGTTCGAATCCCCTCGCCTCCAGTGGGCATACAGGTGGATGTATGCTCTCTTAAACTATAGTTATGCTATTTACTCTTCAGCGGCAAGCTGAAGAGGTGCTCTCGATCGAAAAGTCTTTCCTGCCCAAACCGTGCCTGTTCTATTCTTTCGTGCAGATT
>JBHJNC010000148.1:0-8714 GCA_048497675.1 Gimesia maris | reverse complement strand
TGGACCCTCCGTATGTGATGAGCAATGAATGCGGAACAGGTTCTCAGGTGGGCAAGCTGATGGATCTGCTTAGCGAACAGGTCCGGCCTGGCGGACTTGCAATTCTTCGTACCCACGAACGTGCGATAGTGCTTTCTAACTACGCGGAGCTAACGCAAGTCGATCAGCGAAACTGGGGTACCATGACGGTTACGTTCTATTGTAAAGGACAACTGGACCCCAGGCCGCAAGATGTCAATCTCGATACGGACAGTGAAGACGAATTTGATGAACTGCAAGACGAACATCCTGGTGAGTAATTAAAATTATCGCCAGGATTAATATGTACATCCAATGTCATACGGAGTAATAAGTGTGTTGTTTTTTAGAATCCAGAAGTGCCAGCGGACTGGATTGCACTGGCATATTGGATTTGACGTTGTTCAATCTCGTCCAGCAGTATTTCCGCTTCAGGAATGTTATTGGTGACAATCATGGGCTCCAGAATGGCGGTGGCCTGAACAAATTGGCCTTGATCAACATACTGCTGAGCAAATTCCAGCTTGGCTTGTTCAAGTGTTTTCTGCCAGCGTAATTCGGCGTTACGCTGTTGGGCGGTTTTGGTTTCACAGCCTGCGGCAATAATGACAATAAAAAACATTCCGGCTAACAAGGTGATTGGAGTTCGTGACATTTTCATTTTGTCTCCTTTCCTTTCATACCTTTATTAATAGCCTATATTTTGTCAGGTGTTACTTTGTCTACACATCTAAATATACGAAATATTTTCAACCTCGGTTACTTGAAGTTTTAAAAAAATCATATCTTCACCCTGAATTTTCGGCCAGAAAGAGCTTCAAACTTTGACTTAAATCCTTATTTTTTGCCCAATAATGAGGAAAAAAGGAAGGAATGTGAGGATTGTATGAATTATTCGCGAGAATCTTAAATTTATCAGCTTGAAAATACTTGACTGGGTAAAACAATTGTTTTATCTTGATGATTTAAACAGTTGTTTCAAATTGTTGTTGGAGTATTGGATATGGATAATCTTAATCAGTGTGATTCGGTGCCAGTCAAAGAAAATGCCAGAGACCGGCTTTTGGATGCTGCAGAAGTATTGTTTTGTAAAAAAGGGTATGAGGCGACATCTATTCGGGATTTAACGGCAAAGGCTAATTGTAATGTAGCTGCGGTCAATTATTACTTTGGGGGCAAGGATAAACTCTATATCGAGATGTTCCGCCGGCAGACGCAGTTTATTGTGGACAATCAAATTGCAAGAATGAATCAGTTGCTGGAAAGCCCAGATGCAACGCTGGAAAAACTCATCTATGAACTGATTTATTATCCACTCCGCTCAGCTTATGAAAAACAGCAGCGCGGGCAAGTAATGCGTCTGATGGTTCGGGAGGTACTCAATAGTTCACTGGCCAGCGAAAATCTGATTGAAGACTTCAGAACTCGGATTATGGATAAAGATGTAGCTGTTTTAATGCATCTGCTCCCGGGGATCAGCAAAAAACATGCACAAATGATTTTTGCCTCAATCGAGTCGCTGCATCTGCATCCTTTTTTGTTTATGGACCTTTATTTTAATATGATAGACGGCCTGACCTTTGAAGAAATGGTCGACCATATCGTGCGATTTGGAGCGGCAGGGATACGCAGCATAGCCAATGCAGTGCAGGGAAAATGAGAGCATAATCAATGAAGCAGGTTAACGATAGATATAATGATGTGCTGCTGATTATCATGGCTGCGGCAGGGCTTTTGGTGATGCTGCTGTTTGGCGGATGTATGACGAATGAGACGTTTTATCAGGATGTGCGTCTTAGCCGGTCGACGGCTTATAAGGACTGGTCGAAGATACAAAGCCGTGAGCAAGACAGCAAGACACAGATATCGGGCGCCCTGGCGATGCAGGATTCCCTCAAGCTGGCGATGCTGAATAATAACGAATTGATGGCGGTTGTCCAGCAGCGTGAAATCGCCAAGGGCAAGGTGGTTGAGTCCTATTCCGCAGTGCTGCCAAGCCTGACTGCCAATGCCGGGTATACTCGGAAAGACGACCTGAGCGGATTTACTGTCGCCGGACAGCGCATCACGATGGGCGAACTGGACAATTACTCGGCGGATTTGCAAGTCAAACAGCCGATCTATCGAGGCGGGGCGATTAGTGCTGCGCTGCGTGCGGCAAGGCTTTATGAATTGCTAAGTGACGAACAAGTCCGTGCCCAGCTGCAGATGACGCTGTATGAAACCGCCTCGGCTTACTTCAATACGCTGCTGGCACAGGAGTTATATAAAGTTAATGAAGATGCGGTCCGTTCGGCGGAGTCGCAGCTGACCGATATCAAAGCCAAACGCGGGCAGGGGATGGCTTCAGAGTTTGATGTGCTGCGGGCGGAGGTCAGCGTGTCGAATTTCCGTGCCGAAATGATCCAGCAGAAAAACCGCATCAGTGTTTCCAAGACCAGGCTGCTGAAAGCTATGGGGGTTATCCAGTCTGATACGCTGGAGCTTTCAGGCGAGCTGAGCTATGCTCCGGCAAGCCTGAACCTGGATGAAGCGGTCAAAACGGCATACGAAAACAGGGCGGATCTGTATATTTCGGAATATGAACTGCGTCTGCAAAAAGAGGCCATTGCTGTGGCGAAGAGTGATTATTGGCCCCAGGTCAACGGTGTCTTTACGCAGGGCTGGTCGCGTCCGGATCCGCATTCGTCGATGCTGGACCAATGGGGCGACTATTGGACAACTGGCGTGATGCTGGAATGGCCGTTGTTTTCAGGTTTCGGTCGGGAAGGCCGGATTATGCAGGAACAGGCACGTTATCGGCAGAAACAATACCTGCTCAAAGATGTCGAGCAAAAGGTGTTTCTGGAAGTTCAGCAGGCGATGCTGAGTCTGCAGGATGCCGAGGAGTTTGTGGATTCTCAGAAGCTGAATTTCAATCGTGCCGGAGAGGGATTGCGGCTTGCTGAAGTCGGATTCCGTGAAGGCGTTAATACACAGGTTGAAGTGAATGATGCCCGGGCGGCTTTGACCTTGGCACAGGGATTGTACTTTCAATCGCTGTTTCAGCATACCATGGCCAGACTCAATCTGCAATTGGCGATGGGTATCCTTGGACCCAAGGCGGGGCAAAAACAAAATACGGCGGATATGGTCAGGCCCGGCGATTTGCAGGGATCGATTAATGTAATCCGGCTTGAAAATGCCGCAGACCTGAACCAAAGTTTAATAGATCCGAATGTCCCGGCGGATCCCAATAATAGGCTATAACTTAAGAGGCATCCATATGCGAATAAAGAATACTAAAATGGTGGTTGTTATTGCAGGGCTAAGCCTTGCAATGGTGAGTGTGCTTTCTATTTCATGCAAAAATAAATCCGAGCCGAACCCATCAGGCCAGAGGAATTTGCCGACAGTGGCTGTTGTGACGATGCCGGTAAGCAAGGGTTCGCTTGAGCGGGGGATTACGTTAACCGGCGAGCTGGAACCCGAAGAAATGGTGCATCTTAGCCCGAAAATATCTGGACGTCTGGAGCGGTTGTCGCTTGATGATGGAACTGAAGTGAAAGAAAACACCCTGGTTGTTGCGGGCCAGACCGTGGCGGTTCTGGAGCATCAGGATTTAAAGGCACAGTATGATCGTGCTGAGGCCGGGGTGCAAACGGCGGCAGCGGTCTTAAAACAGGCACAGGCGGATATTGAAGAGAAGCAGCGGGATAAGATCCGCATGGAAAATTTATTTAAAGAAGGCTCTGCGACAGAAAAACAGAGGGATGTTGCAGTTACCACGCTTGCTGTTGCGCAGGCAGCCGTAGATCAGGCAAATGCACAATTGGCCGAAGCTCAGGCTGCCCAGAAACAGGCAAAAGTGATGCTGGATGAGGCATTTTTAAAGTCGCCAATCAGCGGAGTTGTCAGCCGGAAATTGATTGATATTGGCAATATGGTCAATCCAGCCATGCCGGTAGTATCGATTGTTCCGATGGAGAAATTTAAGTTTTTGGTGGACGTGCCGACTCAGTATTTGTCGACTATGGATGTGCGTAATATGCTGATTTCCTTATCGGCAGACGCCTGGCCCGGCAGAACATTTGCCACCGGGATTGAAAAAGTCTATTCTACAGTCAATCCCCAAACCAGGACATTTACCCTCGAATTATCTGTGAAAAACGAAAAAGGTCCGCAGGGAGATTATCTGCTTCGCCCCGGTATGTATGCAACCGCTCATATTGTGCTGGAACGATGCGAAGATGCCGTCGTGGTGCCTGCCGACAGTCTGGTTCGACGTACGGGGACGTATCTGGCGTATGTAGTCGAAAATAATATTGCGGTACGCAAAACCGTTCAGGTGGGTATCTGGAGTGGCAATCAAATGGAAGTTAAAAGCGGATTAGAGCCCGGCCAGATGCTTGTTGTCAGCGGGCAGCATAAGCTGACCGATGGTACGCCTGTGGAAGTGGTCAAAACAATACAGTCGCAGCAGGAGATCAGCCAGCCATGAAACTTGCTGAATTCAGCGTTAATCGGCCGGTTACGGTTACGATGATCTTTCTGACCATTTTTATTCTTGGTGTCGTGTCGCTGCAGCGATTGCCGGTGGACAATATGCCGGAAATTGAACCGCCAAGCATCAGTGTGCTGACCCCGTGGCCGGGGGCCAGCGCCGAGGATGTCGAAACCAAGGTCACGCGTATTATCGAGAATAATCTCAGCATTATCAATAATCTGGATGAGATGACCTCGATTTCTCGCGAGGGGCTGTCGATGGTGACCTGTAAATTCAACTGGGGCACTAATCTTGATGAAGCGTCGAATGATATTCGGGACCGCCTGGAATGGGCCAATCGTACGCTGCCGGATGATATCGATCAGACGATGATATTCAAATTTAATACATCGATGTTTCCGATCCTGTTTTTTGGTGTGACGGCGGATGAAAACTGGGAAAAGATGTATGATGTTGTTGATGATGAAGTCGTCGACCCCCTCAAACGCATACCCGGCGTCGGTGCGGTGCAGTTATTCGGCGGTTTGCGCCGTCAGATCAACGTCGAGATTGACCGCAATAAGCTGGCGGGGTATGGATTATCGCTCAGTCAGGTCGAAGATGTCCTGCGTGAGGAAAATCTCACACTTCCGGCAGGAAGCATCAAGATAGGCCGCATTGAATACACCATTCGTGTCCCCGGGGAGTACAAGACGCCCGCTGAGATTCGCGATATTGTGCTGAAACATGACGGCAACGCAATGGTTTATATGCGTGATGTTGCGGATATTTCGGATAGTTTTGAGGAACAAAAGCGGTTTGTCGAAATTAACGGCCGCAGCGGTGCGATGATGATTGTGCAGAAGCGATCCGGAGCCAATACCGAACAGGTTGCCCGTCTGGTAAAAGACGAAATCAAGAGGCTGCAGTCGCGGTTGCCTGCCGACATGAAGCTGTATAAGATTATGGACAGCAGTGAGTTTATCATACAGTCGCTGGATAATCTGACTCAGACTATTCTGTGGGGAAGCGTGTTTGTTATTATTACGACGCTGTTTTTCCTTCGCAATGTCCGTATCAGCTTTATCAATATCATCGTGATACCCTTTTCGCTGATTATTTCGTTCGTTTTTATGTATTTTATGGGCTGGACGCTGAACGTGATGAGTCTGGCGGCGCTGTCCATCGCCTTGGGTATGGTGGTGGATAATGCAACGGTGGTGCTGGAAAATGTTGCCAGCCATATTGAGCGCGGACAGAAAATCCGGGAAGCGGCGATGTTTGGGACCGATGAGGTCGGTGTTGCCATCAGCGCCAGTACGCTGACGACTATAGTGATTTTTCTGCCGCTTGTGTTTTTGACCGGTATTGCAGGTATTCTCTTCAAACAGTTGGGGGCAATCATTACAATTACGCTGCTTGCCTCGCTGTTCTGTGCGGTGACGCTGACGCCGATGATGTGCGTCAAGATGCTCCGGTCGATGGAAGCTCATAAGGAAAAAATGATTTCCAAGGGCTGGTTTTTCCAGCTTGGGGAAAAAACGCTGGTTGCCATTGAGACAAGTTATGAAAAGCTGTTGTTCTGGGCTTTGGGGCATAGAAAACTGGTTGTTGCCGTGTCTGTCGGTATATTTATAAGCAGTATGATTATGATTAGTGCGGTTGGCAGCGAGTTTTCACCGGAACAGGATACTGGCGATGTGTCCATTACGGCAGAGCTGGCCGTAGGAACCCGCGTGGAAGTGACCAATGATCTGTGCAGGCGAATTGTAGCTTTGGCCAAAGAAGTTGCCGGCGAGGGTAGCATTGAACACACCTTTTTCCGCGCTGGCGAATCTGAAGGCGGGATTGGAACTGCGTTTGGGGACAAAGAAGGCACCCATATCGGAGAAGTCAATCTTAAATTAGTCAAGATGAGCAAGCGGGACAAAAGCACCAAAGATATAAGCCGGTTGATTCTGGATCAGGCGGGAAAATGGCCTGAAATTGTGAAAATTACAGCCGCAACGGGCGACTGGATGAGCAATATCCTGATGGGCGGCGGCAAGCCGCTGACTATTGAAATTCTCGGACATGATCTGGAAGCAACGGACAGGCTGGCTGCGCAAATCAAGGCGATTGTTGAAGAAACTCCCGGAGCTAAGGATGCGATTATCAGCCGTGATGTTGGCAAGCCGGAACTGGTTGTTAAAGTGGACCGGCAGAAAGCGGCGTCTTTGGGGCTTAATATTACCCAGATTACCGGAGCTTTGCGTACACAGTTTTACGGCAAAGAAGCCACGAAGTTCCGCGAGGGCGAAAATGAATATGATGTCTTTATGCGATTGCCCGAAACGCAGCGGACAAGCGTTGAAGATCTTCTCAATTCGGAAATCGTTACTCGTTCCGGCGTAAGGGTGCGTCTTGATAATATCGCTCAAGTGGTTGAGGAGCTGGGTCCCACACAAATTGACCGCAAAAACCAGCAGCGTGTCGTAAAAGTTTCCGCGGATGTCTATAAACGTTCTCTCGGTGAGGTCTATGCGGATGTGTATCAGCGGGTCAATCGTGAAGTCAGCATTCCGCAGGGGGTGGAGCTGGAATTTGCCGGTCTGGTCAAAGAGCAGAAAGAGGCCTTTACGGATTTATTACTGATGCTGATGCTTGGAATTGTGCTGGTGTATATGGTGATGGCCGCTCAGTTCGAATCGCTAAGAGATCCGTTTGTGGTGATGTTTTCCGTGCCGTTTGCATTTACTGGTGTGGTCTGGTCGATGCTGCTGACGGGGACGACATTGAACATTATGACGTTTATCGGGCTGATTATGCTCATCGGTATTGTGGTGAATAATGCGATTGTGTTAATCGACTATACCAATATCCTGCGGGCCCGAAAATACAATTTATATGACGCTATATGTGCGGCGGGGCGGCAGCGTTTGCGCCCGGTATTGATTACGACTGCTACAACCGTTTTCGGTATGCTGCCGCTGGCCTTAAGCCGAGGCGAAGGTTCCGAGCAATGGCGTCCCTTGGGCATTGTCTGTATCGGCGGACTGAGTGTTTCGACCCTGGTTACGCTGATTCTTGTGCCGACGATTTATTATATTGTCGAGCTTCTTCGTACTAAAAAGAATAATCCCGAACCCGGAGCAATCAAAATATGAAAATGATATTGGCGATTTATAATATCGCCGTCGATGGTGAGGTCATGGATGCTGTTCACGCTGTTGGCGTTCGATGCTATACCAAATGGCCGCGGGTGATTGGTGAAGGCCAGCTTACCGGACCTCGGCTGGATGACCATATTTGGCCTGGAGCCAATTCAATGATGATGATGGTTGTGGCTGATGAGCTTGCTCCAAAGGTTATGGCGGCTTTGCAGATGCTTCGTGATACTGTCGGAAAAACCGAGGGAGTTAAGGCGTTTATGATGAATGTCGAGGCGCAATTATAAGTTGGCGGCTAATTATCAGCTTGTTTTGACTTTCAAAATGCGGTATCCTATATCCGGTTAGTCATGATAGATGGAGTTGGATATGCGAATTGTTCATTTAGCAACGGGTGCAGGCGGCGGGTTTTATTGCGAAAATTGCATTCGCGATGCGATGCTCCTGCGCCAGTTTCATAAGCTGGGCCATGAAGCTGTCGCCTTGCCGATGTATTTACCCGCTGGAACCGAACAACAGGATGTCCATAAAGGTCCGCTCTTTTTTGGCGGCGTGAATGTCTATCTGCAGCAGAAATTTCCCCTTTTTCGCCATACTCCGCGATGGCTGGATAAATGGCTTGATTCTCCTAAACTCCTGACTCAGTTGTCAAGACGTGCTTCGATGACCAGTGCTGCCCAGTTGGGCGAAATGACATTGTCGATGCTTCAGGGCAAAAATGGCAGGCAGGCCAAAGAACTGGACCGCCTGCTCGATTGGCTGATTCTGCCGGACAATAAGCCGGATGTGGTGATGTTGTCGAATGCCTTGCTGTTGGGGCTTGCGAAACCAATCCGTCAGAAGCTGGGCTGTGCTGTAGTGAGTTTCCTTCAGGATGAAGATGGCTTTATTGATGGTCTGGGGGCTCCGTGGTCGCAGCAGGTCTGGGATTTAATGCGGTTGTGTGCGGCGGATACGGATTTATTTATTGCGGTAAGCCGCTATTATCATTCATTTATGGGTGACAGGCTGGCCTTGTCGCCTTCAAAAATACATTATGTTTATCCCGGTTTAAATGTGTCAGAATATACTCCGGCATCCGA